>CAZTTW010000198.1:0-7548 GCA_964616265.1 uncultured Myxococcales bacterium
CCGCCGCGGCCGCTGGGCGAGAATCATTCTGTCGGATTTCCGACAATCGGTTTCACGTGCGTAAAGGAAATACGAATGGCGAAGTAAATCCTTTGGAAGCTCATCATTCTGCTCTTGAGATCGCGATTTGCCGTGGAGTAATAGAGATGAGGCCATTTGATGTTTCGCGAAGGTGTCTCCGTAGATGTTGTGCGGCACTTCTGCCACCTCGCCACCGACCGTCTCGGCGTCGGAATTAGTGCCCATCACGAGGCTTTGGTCGCTGGTCGCGTTGCCAAGCGCTTGCAGCTGTTGCAGGTGGCGGTCGACGAGTACATAAGCCGACTCGACGAAGATCAGGAGTGCAGCGAAGTGGTCGGCTTCCTGGATTTTCTGCGGCCACGACCGCCGCGTTTCTTCGCTCGGTTGGGCGACCATGCGGCCCTCCACCGCCAGCTCGTGCGTTGGCTCAGGGGCGGCAAGCTGCGCATTCGTCTGTGGTCCGCCGGTTGCGGAACCGGCGAAGAAGCCTACGGAATGGCTCTCACGGCGCTGAGCGCAGTGCAGGTATCCGAAGTCGGCTTGGGCGATGTCGACATCAAAATCCTCGCCACCGATATTTCGACGCCGATGCTCGATCGTGGAAAGAAGGGCCTCTTCGACGAGGAGCAACTGCGCGAGGTTCCTCCTTTCATGCGGGAGCGCTATTTCCGCGCGGTCGAAGGCGGCATGGCCATCGATGAGGACGTCAAGGACATGGTGTACTTCCGACGCCTCAACCTGTCGCGCTTGCCGTATCCGATGACGGGCCCGCTCGAGGCCATCTTCTGCCACGAAGGCCTAGCGCCCTTGGTTGCCCTGGCTCGCAAGCGCGTCGTTAGCGCGGTCAACGACCTGCTCGCGGAGGGCGGGCTGCTGTGCACGGGCTTTGGCGGTCAAGCATCGGACGGAGTCGACGAAGGGTCGGCGGATGCCGACGGCGCGCCAACGCCGCTAACCCGCAAGATTCCCATTCGTCGTGGTCACTGCTGAGCTGCTGCCGGCACGGCTGGCGTGACGACACTTTCCTGCTGGGGCTGCGACCCGACCGCATGCAAGACGCCCACGGCCCGTGCGGCGGCACGCATGCGCAGGGCATCTCGCACGATGCCGGCCTGATTGTCGTGAAACTCGCCGGCCATGCCACCGTGAGGAAGTCGGGCTTCGCCGGCACAGACGATGGCCTGTTTGGCGTAGCTCCACACCCATAGCCAGCCGACGATCGAGCCGAAGTTGATCTCGTTGACGACCGCGAACGACATGGTCTCTTGCATCAGCACGAGCGTAGCGTCGACGTTTGGTGGCGTGGGGTGGACACGACGACGAGCTTCTTCGGCGTTCACCAGAACGTCGCGCTCGGGCCATGGCGCGACCCAATCCTTGTCGTCCGCGAGCTTCGCAAAGATGAAACGGCGCCAAGGCCCGGCAAAGACTTCCTCGGGTGAGTGCGGCTTCACGTTTGGGTTGCGGTCGCGGATGCGGGAAAGTCCGCCCATGCCGGCGTGCCAGACGTTCACGCTGTGTTGGGAGGACCACTCGGTGCCGAGTTTTTCCACGCGTTGCCAGTCGCGCAGCGGCTCTGTGCGCGGTACCCAATCGTTCCATTCCGGTGCTTTGAATTCAGACGGACAGGGAGCGTCCAGCACCTGCGGCGCGTGCCCAGAGGCAATCGCGATGATGGCTTTGCGACGTGGGACATCCATGGCTTCCGCCTCGGCACGCGCAGCCGCAAACTCGAGTTTCGCCACGTGTCGCGAATTCCATTGCGAAGAGGGCAGGAGCGCGACCAGCGCAAGCATCAGTGCGAGTGTTCCGAAGACAGCCGCGGCCGGTCGGAAAGGTTTTCTGACTTCGTCGAGTCCGGCGAGAAGAAAGGCTTCGACCTGGAGCGCGAGGACGATGGGAACCACCCAGCGCGCGTAGTTGCCGACGCCGCTCGCAACAAGGATGTCCTTGCCGAACCAGCCAGCGCCGAACGGTAAGGGAGCACCGAGGATCCAGGGAATCATCAGCACGACGACCGCCGCCGCCAAGGCCAAGCACGCAGCGGCCGCTCGTGGTGCAGGTGCCTTCTCACCGGCGAGCCGGCGCAAGTGCACAAGGGTCGCGGCGTACCCGAGAAAGCCAGCCGCGGCTGCAACCAGGACGGCCAGATAGTACGGCCGCCAAGTCGCACCGGCGCGAGCAGTGATGGCCAGTGCTTGCAGCGGCAAGGCCACACCCAGCTCGCCTGAAAGGGTGAGGCCAAGCCAGTTGGCAATGGGCATCCGTCGAGGCTTGCGCTGGTGAAAGACCCAATACGCCGATGCGAGGGGAACCAGCACGCCCGTCGCAAGCGTGCAGATGACTAGGCTTCGAGCGATGAGCAACATACCCGGAAAGGTATATCAGGCCGCCGGCGGCGGGGAAGGGGACACCTGCGGCGGAGCTCAAGCGCTACCGGTTTCCTCTTGCGGGAGATCGCACTGCGTGGCCGTGTCCGTCGTCTGACGCTCAAGGAGAGCCTCGGCGAAGGAGGATCGATACGATGCTCCGGTGGCTACGGGATGACCTGGGGCACGCTTGTGTTCGGACAACCGAACAGGACTTCCACGAAGGTGAAACGGCCAGCCTTGATGCCGTCGCAGGTGGGACCGGTAAAGATCACGGAATTGTTGCTGCCCAAGGTCCAGCCGTCCGAGGCACTCTGGGGAACCAAATGTTTATCCAAATAGACGCCGAGATTGTTTGGATCCGGCGGTGTTGCTGCCATGGTGTAGACGCAGCTCGCGACCGCGCCGACGATGGTGTTGAGCGCCTCACTCAGCGTCTCGGGGCTCAAGGCGGGATAGAACTTGCCCGTTCCCCCGTTCTCCGCCATTGCGTCCAGATTGCCCGCGGATGGACCAACGCCGATGACGTGGACTTTGATGCCTGCTGCGTACGCGGCTGCAATCGCCTGCAACGTCGCCTCTAGGTCGGGCGAGGTTGGATATTCTCCGTTGACGGCACAAT
The DNA here is from genome assembly GCA_964616265.1 of uncultured Myxococcales bacterium. Classification (GTDB taxonomy): domain Bacteria; phylum Myxococcota_A; class Polyangia; order Fen-1088; family Fen-1088; genus Fen-1118. The sequence goes on from CAZTTW010000198.1 coordinate 3,013, forward strand.
TGGGTTGGCCGTCGGTCGCGAGCAGAATGTATTTCTGTCGCCGATCTTGCAGCGAGGACAGATAGGTGGCTGCCGTTTCGATCGCCGCGCGGGTCGGCGTGTTGTAGTTGGGCGTGGTCGCGGCAATGGTAGTGACGATGTCATTCGCATTGCCGGTATCGATGGGTACCTCTGCCGAAGGTAGAACCACGCAACCCAAGGGCGTGTCTCCGAGCGCGGTCGTCACGCTGGGCGTAGAGAAGAACTTGAGGCCCCAATGAATGCTGGTCGGCGCCTTGGCCAGCACGGTCTTCATGGCTGCAATCATCGTGGCCCAGCGCTCTTGGCAGGTTCCGGTCGTGACGTCGCAAAAGTCGTCGGTGGCGATGTCGTTGGTCATGGAACCGGAGCGATCGAGCACTAACAGCAGATCGGCCGGGACCTGGGTCATCGTTCGTGCGCTAGCGCCACAGTTGGCATCTTCCGTCGGAGGCCCGCTGTCGTAGCCGGTCGTTGACGTTCCGGCCGCACCGTCGAGTACGAAGGAAAGAGGCGTGCCGCCGGCGCCCGACGTTCCCGCCGGACCGCCGACTTGAGATGAAGACGAACAAGCAAAGAGTGTGGCGCACAGGAAACACAGCCAGCCAGTCGGGGAGTAGAGCGTTCTCATGATGCTCCTAGAATCGCGCACAGTTCACCGTGCCACCGCAGCCATCGGGTGCGACGCCCGAGACGTCCGCACAGGTGAGTGGCTGACAGCAACTGCCGTTGGCCAAACAGACTTGATCTGCGGCGCAGCCCGGACAAGTGACTGTGTGGCCACAACCATCGTCGATCTTGCCACAGGAGCGCTCCAGGCTCGCGCAGGTCTTGGGCGTGCAGACGGTGCACAGGTTCGAGCTGCAGATCTCGTTGGTCTGGCACGTCCCGCAGGTCAGCTTGTTTCCGCAGCCGTCGTCCAGCGTGCCGCAGTTCTTTCCCGCGGAAGCGCAGGTTTTGGGCGTACAGGCGGTGCACACATTGGAGCTGCAGATCTCGTTGGTCTGGCACGTCCCGCAGGTCAGCTTGTTTCCGCAGCCGTCGTCCAGCGTGCCGCAGTTCTTTCCCGCGGAAGCGCAGGTTTTGGGCGTACAGGCGGTGCACACATTGGAGCTGCAGATCTCGTTGGTCTTGCAGGTCCCGCACGTCAGCTGGTTGCCGCAGCCGTCGTCCATCGTGCCACAGTTCTTTCCAGCAGAGGCACAGGTTTTGGGCGTACAGACGGTACACACATCGGAGCTGCAGATTTCGTTGGTCTTGCAGGTTCCGCAATCGAGCTTGCCGCCGCAGCCATTGTCGATGCTGCCGCAGTTCTTGCCCGCGGAAGCGCAGGTCTTGGGCGTGCAGGCGGTGCACAGGTTGGAGGTGCAGATTTCGTTGGTCTTGCAGGTTCCGCAATCGAGCTTGCCGCCGCAGCCATTGTCGATGCTGCCGCAGTTCTTGCCCGCGGAAGCGCAGGTCTTGGGCGTGCAGGCGGTGCACAGGTTGGAGGTGCAGATTTCGTTGGTCTTGCAGGTTCCGCAATCGAGCTTGCCGCCGCAGCCATTGTCGATGCTGCCGCAGTTCTTTCCCGCCAGGGCACAGGTGAGCGGGGTACACGACACGCACTTGTTGTTGTTGCAAACCTTTCCGGCGTCACAGGCGCCGCAATCATGGGTCATTCCAACCACGCAACTATCGGACACCTTGCCGCAAGCGGCGTCGGCGAGAAGACACGCTACGGGCGGCGTCGCAGGCGTGGTGGGACACGTGCAGGCGAGGACGCCACCGCATCCGTCTGAAAGTGTGCCGCACTGGCCGGCCGGATAGTCGGTGCACTTGAGCTTCTGGCAAACGCCACACTTGAAGGTCAGGGCGTCGCAGACCTGGCCGGAAGGACAGGTGCCACAGTCCTGGGTCGAGCCGCAGCCATCGGGAACCTTCCCACAGCGACCCGTGCACACAATGGGCGCACATGCTGTGCAGCGGTTGTTCATGCAGCGGGTTCCGATGTCACAGGTTTTGCCGCAAGCGAAGCTGTTGCCGCAGGTGTCAGAGATGAATCCGCAGGCATCGGTGCTGGTACATAGAGTGCTTTGGACCATGCAGGTCTTAGACTGCGGGCTGCATATTTGCCCGGCGGCACAAAGGCCACAGTGAAGGGCGCCTCCGCAGGTGTCGCTGTAATCGCCGCAGGTTGCCCCGAGGCTGGCGCAGGTTGCCGCGACACAAGGACCGGTCGTTCCGCCACTGCCTCCGAGAGAGCCTGCATCAATGGCCGCGCCGCTGTCGATGCTCGATCGTGCGTCGACAAGGCCTGTCGTGCCACCACTGCCAGCGCCAGCCTCTTTCGCCGGGCTCGTGGTGTCGGCCGAGCTTTCGGTGTCGGCCGGGCTCGCGGTGTCGGCGTCTTCCGGTGCTCCTTGTGCCGAATCGATGCCTGTCACCACGTGGTCCACAGCGGTGGTGCTGCAGGAGCTAGCGACTGCAATGCCTATGGCGAGGAGGAGCATGTCAGTTCGAATGGTCATGCGGATACCTCCAAGCCCTAAGTTGTCGGGGCAGAGTGGAAGTACTCATCGGATGACTGACGGTTCGTATGAACCAGCGCTCACCACAGGTAGGGGAAACCCGCCGATAGTCGGATACGTCGTACCCGCCGGCAGTGGGAACTGCTGGCGAACGTGGCACAAGATCTGCGCCTCTCCCCTCGGGCAGAGGCCGCCGACGTCCGCAGCGGCGGGTGAGGGGGGCCGAGTCAAGAAGGTTCAAGCGTGTTGCGTGCGTGGGATTCCCATTAAGATTGACCTTTCCAACCGGCCGAAAGAGGATACGCCGCCCGCTATGCCAACCAAGAAAGACAAAGCACCGGAGATTCCGGTTCTCGATTTCGAACGCCCCGTGGTCGAGCTTCAGCGCAAGATCGCGACCCTCAAGCTTCGCAGCAAAGGCACACAGGACATCAGCCGCGAGCTTCGCCTCCTGGAGGATCGCGCCACGGAATTGCAGAAGCGCATTTTTTCGGAAATCACGCCCTGGCAGAAGGTCCAGCTGGCGCGCCATCCGGCGCGGCCGTACACGCTCGATTACGTGTCGCGCATCCTCACCGATTTTCGCGAGCTGCATGGTGACCGCCGCTTTGCGGACGACGGCGCCATGATCGGTGGTCTGGGTTTTTTCGACGGGATTCCGGTCGTGCTTCTCGGCCAGCAAAAGGGACGCAAGACCAAAGAGAAGCTGGCGCGCAACATGGGCATGGTGAAGCCCGAGGGTTACCGCAAGTCCATGCGGCTGATGGACTTGGCGGCACGCTTCGGCCACCCGGTCATCTGCTTGCTCGACACGCCTGGTGCCTTTCCCGGCATCGACGCCGAAGAGCGCGGCCAGGCCGAAGCCGTCGCCAAGAGCCTGGAGGTGATGGCAGCGCTGCCGGTGCCCATTATCTCTATCGTGATCGGCGAGGGTGGCTCGGGAGGCGCGCTGGCGATAGGCGTCGCCGACCGCGTACTCATGCTCGAGAACTCCGTCTACTCGGTCATTTCGCCGGAAGGTTGTGCGTCCATCCTTTTCCGCAGTGACGATCGCAAAGCCGATGCCGCAGCAGCGATGAAAGTCACGGCGCCCGAGATTTTGCGCCTTGGCATCATCGACGAGATCATTTCCGAAGCGCCAGGCGGTGCGCATCGTGATTTCGACGAGACCGCGCAGAATCTGGCCGCTGCGATTCGCCGCAACCTTGCCGAGCTGATGCCGCTGCCACCGCAACGCTTGAAGGACTTGCGTTACGACAAGTATCGCCGCATGGGGGCGTACGTCGAGTCGGGTGGTAAGAATCTCTCCTGAGGCTGACGTGGCAGACGAAGCACAAGAAAAAAACACGCGCCGAAGCGTCAGCCCGGGCGCCGAAGAAATCCTCGGCCGGTATTTCCCGGTGCTCGATCACGGTTTCGTGGCCCTGGTCGACTACATGGGCAGCGACGAGGACATCGAGCGCGCGGCTCGCGTGAGCTACGGGGCGGGCACGCGCAAGCAGAGCCAGACGCGCGGACTCATTCGCTACCTGCGCCGGCACAAGCACACCACGCCCAGCGAGATGGTCGAGCTGAAGTTCCACTGCTGCATGCCCATCTTCGTGGCGCGCCAGTGGATTCGCCACCGCACCGCCAACGTCAACGAGATGTCGGGCCGTTACAGCTTGATGCCGATGCTGTTCTATCAGCCGCCCGAAGAGCAACTGCAGGCGCAGAGCACCGGCAACAACCAAGGCCGCAGCGGTCGACCCCTGGACGCCAAGCTGCGCGCCGAGGCCTACCAGCGCTGGCAAAGCCTGCGCGCCGACGCGGTCGAGACCTACGCTTGGCTGAGCGGGCACGAGGTTGCGCGTGAAATCGCGCGCATCGATCTGCCGCTGTCCACGTACACGCAGTGGTACTGGAAAATCGACCTGCACAACCTTCTGCACTTTCTCACGTTACGGGTGGACGGCCACGCGCAGTGGGAGATTCGCGAGTTCGGTCGCGTGATGGCTGGCATGCTCAA
>CAZTTW010000199.1:0-7543 GCA_964616265.1 uncultured Myxococcales bacterium
TGACGAAGAGGAAGATCATGATGACCCCGTGCAACGTGAAGAGCGCGTTGTACGTCGTCGGCTTCATCACGGTCGGCCCCATGGTCATGTGTTCGAGACGCATGAAGAAGCCGATGGTCATGGCCACCAGAAAGAAGGTGATCATCGCGCAGAGGTAGAGAATGCCAATGCGTTTGTGATCCGTGGTGAGCAGCCACGAGGCAATGCCCTTATGAGCGTAGAAGCTCGGCTCCTCGGCTGGCCGAACGGCAGCCGGTGCAACAGCGGTACTCACGTGGACTCCTTGGTGTCGTGCTTTGAATGCTTCTTTCGGTTGGCAGCAATGACGATGCCGAACCCGAGCGCAAGCGCGATGGTGAAGACGGCGGCCACGCGCGTGATGTCGACGAAGTAGCGCCGGCCGGAGGGATCGTAGCTGTAACAGAACTTGAGGAAGCGAGCGATGGTGGGTCCTGTGCGATCTTGCTGGGCTTCGGCAACGGCCATCTTGACATCGAAGGGCAAGAAGGTGACGCCGTACAGGTAGCGCGCAATCTTGCCGTTAGGCGAAAGAACCATGATCGCGCCGGCGTGAACGTAGTCGTCACCGTGTTTCGCGAAGCGGAAGCCCACAGAGTCAGCCAAGCGCTTGGTGGTAACGGGATCTCCCGTCAGAAAGCGCCAGGCGTCCGGCGGAAAGGCGGGCCCCAACTGCTTAATGTAGTTCTGCTTCTTGAGTCCGGCCATCTCGGCAGTATCGCGCGGGTCGAAGCTAACTGACAGAACCTGGAAATCCTTGCCGGGCGCCTGATCTGTCCGGCCCAGCATTTCGGCAACGCCCGACAGAAGCGGGGTGCACAGACCCGTACAACGGAAGTAGTTGAGCGTCAGCAGCGTTGGTTTGTCGAGCAACTTGCGCAAGCTTACGCGCTGCCCTTCTTCGTTCACCAGCTCGAGATCGAGCGGCACGGTCTGTCCCAGCTTCTCATCCACGCCCACGTCGAGAGGCGCCTCGCGAGGCGTTTCCGCGCGCGCGATGGTTGGCAATGCGAGGGCCGCGACACCGAGAATGAGAGTCATTCGGGTCTTCATGGTCACCTAGCCTGTTCCGCGCCCGGCGCGGGCGCCACTGATTCGCTGGCAATAAGAGCGTCTACCACGGATTGCCACGACGCCTTGTCGAGAGTCGCCACCTCGACCGCAAACCCGTTGCTTGGTGCACCGGCAGCCCATGCTCGCGCCACCACTTCCGGATCTTTACCGACGGTCGTGGTCGCAACCGTTCGTGCGACCCGTTCGGGATCCTGAATGACCGAGCGAAGCAATTGCGCGGTTGCAGAATCTTCCTTATTGTTTGCAGGGACGGCAACCCGCGAAACCGAGCGCTGCTCTGCGACCATCTTGTTGATAGCGATGCTGACCGGTATGTGGTTGGGGATGTGGAAGCCCTTGGATCGAAACTGATCAGCTAGGTCTTTTGTCGCCGCCGGGTCTTCTTTGCCGTGATCGAACGAGCCCAGCGATCGGACGTAGTGCACGAGTGCCATTCGGTCGGCGGGTCGAATGAAGTCGAACGGCGCCATTCCGGTTCCCTTCACGCCATTGGTGATGGTCTTGAAGATGTCCGTGATGCGGTAGCCGTTGGTCCAGCTGTTCGGCTGGGAAAAGTCGCGCGGCTTGGGATTGAGTGTTCCCGCGGCGGGTCCGTCGCCGTGGCCGGCCTCGCCGTGACAGGACGTACAGTTCTGCTTGAAGATCTTTTCGCCTTTGGCCATCAAGGTGGCGTTCGACGTCATGACCGTCGCAGGATCCACGGGAGGCAAGTCACGACCCTTGCTAGCGGGGGCTTCGGCCTGATCCAACCAGCCCAGGCTGGGGGCAGCCGGCTGATCCGAAGGCACCCGTTTCGGCGCCTCCCGTTCGCGCAACAGAGCGGGAAGCACAATCAAGCCGAACAGAACGAACGTAATGGCTACGCCCGAGAGGAGCGAGTATCGGCTGAGGAGGCCCTGGCCTTCCTTCATCCACTCAGCGGGAATCATGCCGTGCTTCTCGCTCATAGCTGCCACTCCAGTCCTTTGACGAGCAACGGATCTCCGATCGGCATATCGGCACCGCGATTCATGGCGCGGCGGATCTGCAAGAAGCCGAGCCCGACGAACAAGCACGCCATGACCAACTCGGGCCAGCCGAGCAGAGGCGTGGGCGAGATGGTTGGGATAATCAACCAATAGATATCCACGAAATGGCCGAAGAGAATCGACAGAGCGGCGATGCGCAGAACCCACGGCCGCTTCTTGGGCGAGCCGCCGAGCAAGAGAAAGAACGGAATGGCGAAGTGGAAGATCGGCAAGAGCAGGGCGACGGATTGCCAGCCGCCTTCCAGACGATGCTTGAACCAGACAATCTCTTCCGGAAGATCGGCGTACCAGATCAACATGTACTGGGCGAAGCCGATGTACGCGTAAAAGACGGTGAAGGCGAGACCGAGCGTGCCGAGGTTGTAGTAGTGCTGGCTGCCGACGTCCCGCAAGCGTCCCTGGCGAAGCAGGGCCAGAACGCCGATGGCCATCGCCGCGATGCCGCTCAGGAATGTGCCGGCGAACAAATAGACGCCGAACATGTCGCTGTACCACTCGGGCTCGAGACTGGAAATCCAGTCGAAGGCAACAATGGTCAGGGTGAAGAAGAACGTCACCATGAACGGGGGGGCCAAGCGGCGCGCTTTGACGGTAAACGCGGGATCCTTGCTCGCGTCCTGGCGCAAAGAGCCGCGCACGTAGAAGAAGTAGAACAAGAGCCACAGAACCGCACAGGCAACCAAGCGGATGGCGAAGAAGGTCGTGTTCAGCCACGGCGCCTTGGCGACCAAGATGGGATTGTGCGCGGCCTCAGGACGGGTCCAGGGGAAGAGCACCGGCAGGGACAGGTAGCCGATCAGCAAGAGCACAATGGCCAGAGGAATCAATGCCGCTATCCGTTCGGGAACCCGGCGCATGGGCACGCTCCAGTGCGCGCCGACCAGCCGCTCTAGCGCAACCAAGAACAGATTGCCGAGGCCGAGGGTAAGCAGCATCAAGGTCCAGACGAGCCAGTTGGCCCAGAATCGCGCCGGTCCCTCATTCATGTAAACGGCCACGGCGCCAGCTGCGCCGATGGCGGTCATTGCCACCAGCGTGTTGCGGGCAAAGGTTGAGCGAGAAACTGGGGCGCTCATTTCAAATCCTCGTCTTTTGCGTTTTGCGACCGCTGCAGAATGCGAATGTAATGCACGACTGCCCAGCGGTCGGATTCGTCCAGGTCGGCCGCGTAGCTCGGCATGGCGTTCTTGCCCAGCATCAGCACGCCGTAGATGTAGCCATCGGGCTGCTTCTGCATTTCGGCGGTCATGAAGTTCCCGGGTTTCGCTCCGTAGGCGCGCGACAATAGCGCCACGCCGTCGCCGACCGTGCCGTGGCAAACCGCACAGTGGTCATTGAAGACCTTGTGTCCGCGGTCGGCCACCTGCTTGGTCAGTGCTACCGGATTGGCGAGAATTTGACCGGCCTCTTCGGGCTTGGAGAAGGCAGGTGGCAAGTGCCCGCGTGCGACGGTTCCTGCGACGGCGGGCTGCATGCCGCGTCCGTCGGCGAAAAAGGTGCTGGAGCGGAAGGCGTTCAGCTTGGGCTGGTCGTGCATGTGGACCATCGGCAGCACGACGGGTAGCAGCTTCTGGATGCTGTAGATGCCAACACCCGCGACCACGCAGGCCGCGACGATGGCGGCCATGCTCCTCAAAAGACTGACCAGGGTCAGGCGTGGCCAAGCGGGCAGCTCGACGACTTCCACGGTCTCGGCGCCGTTTTCTAAGAGGGCGTTGCGGGCGGCTTCGATGTCGAGTGCCGCGCCCGATTGTTCAATGCTGAGCGCGAGCTTGTCGCGAGTGATGTCCTTGATGGCCTTGCTGTGAAGGACCGGGTGGCCAAAGAAGGGCAGCTTGTTGAAGAGGAACAACATGGCCAGGCCCGCCGTGAACGTTGCGAAGAGCACCGTCACTTCGAACATGACCGGCACGAACGCTTGCCACGAGAACAGTGGCTTGCCACCCGTAATCACCGGATAGTCGACGGCGCTCGTCCACCCTTCGAAGAGAAGAGCCAGGCCAGTACCCAGAAGGCCCATGACCATGACCAACTTGCCGAGCTTGGAGGGCCCAAGCCCAATGGCGTGGTCGAGTCCGTGCACCGGGTAGGGTGTGTACGCTTCGAGATGCCCGAGCTTGCGCTGTCGAATCTTCGTCGCAGCGTCGATGATCTTTTCGGCTTTGGAATAGAGTCCGAGAACGGCGAAGGGGGCGCTGGTCATAGGGTGGTCCCTCCGTGGTGCGCCTGCGCCCCGGGCAAGCTGGCTTTCATTTCGCTGGTCGCAATGACCGGCATCACCCGCGCGAAAAGCAGAACAAGCGTGAAGAACAATCCAAACGAGCCGACAAGAACGCCGAAATCAATCTTGGTCGGAATGTAGTTGTGCCACGACGACGGCAGGTAGTCCTGGTGGAGCGAAATGATGATGATCACGAAACGCTCCATCCACATGCCCAGGGTCACTGCGACCGCGATGAAGATCATGGCTGGGATCGAGCGCCGCACGCGGCGGAACCAGAACAATTGCGGAATGATGATGTTGCACGTGATCGTCGTGATCCCGGCCCAGCCGTAGAATCCGGTGACGTAATTCTTGAAGGTATGCTGAATGTAGGGATTGGCGCTGTACCACGCTGTACCTCCCTCCATGAAGTAGGCGTAGCCCATGATGCACGACATAGCCAGAATGAGCCGGTTCATGACGTCCAGGTGGTCGTCTGTAATCAGATTCGACAGATTCATGGTCTTGCGGACGACCACCAGGGCCATCACCACCATGGCAAATCCAGCGAAAATGGCGCCGGCGACGAAGTAGGGCGGAAAGATCGTCATATGCCAGCCGGGGACCAGCGAGACGGCAAAGTCGAACGACACGACGCTGTGAACACTGATGACGAGGCCGGTCGCCAAGCCGGCGAGCAGCAGATACGCCTTGTCATAGTGGAGCCAGTGCGAGGTTGCTCCACGCCAACCGAGACTGAGGACAGTATAAATCCGTTTGCGCCAGCCTTCTTCGGTCCGGTCACGCAAGGACGCGAAGTCGGGAACCAAGCCCAAGTACCAGAACATCAAGGACACCGAGAAATACGTGCTGACGGCAAAGACGTCCCACACGAGAGGCGACCGGAAATTCACCCACAGGGCGCGCTCGTTCGGATAGGGAAAGAGCCAATAGCCGAACCACGGGCGTCCGGTGTGGAGCACGGGAAAGATTGCCGCGCACATAACGGCGAAGATGGTCATGGCCTCGGAGAAACGCGCAATGGCGTTGCGCCAGCGGGCGCGGAACAAGAACAGAATCGCTGAGATGAGTGTTCCGGCGTGACCAATACCGACCCAGAAGACGAAATTGATGATGCCGAAGCCCCACGCCACGGGCCGGTTGTTGCCCCACATACCAATGCCGTAGTAGAGGGTGTAGCCGATGGACACGAGGCCAATCGCCAGCAGGGATAGCGTGAACGCTATCGCCACGTACCACGCGCGAGGCGGGCGTTGCGCTGGAAACTTCAGAACCTGATCGTCGAGCGATGCCGGAGTGACGGCGCCTTCGAGCAGCACGAAGGGCTTCAGGCCCTCGGGCATGGACGTAGCGACGTCGGGCACGGGTGCAGTAGCGGGTTTCATCGGGTACCTCGGCCGGGCGGATTGCGGAGAGATGCCAAATAAGTGATGGCTGGCTTGGTGCCCAGCTCCTCGAGAACGCGGTAGCCGCGATTACTGCGAGAAAGCTTGGACGCCTCGCTCTTGGGATCGTTCAAATCACCGAAGACGATGGCGTTTGCGGGGCACGCCGACTGGCATGCCGTCACGACGTCGCGATCACGCAGACCGCGGCTTTCTAGTTTTGCCACTTGCTCGGCGTTGCGGATACGCTGCACACAGAACGTGCACTTTTCCATGACGCCGCGGGGACGAACCGTGACTTCGGGATTGAACGCCAACTGAAGCGACTCGGGCGTCTCGCTGGTGAAGTCGAGAAAATTGAATCGCCGAACTTTGTAGGGGCAGTTGTTCGCGCAATAGCGCGTGCCAACGCAGCGATTGTAGGCCATCTGATTGATGCCGTCTTGGGCATGCGTCGTGGCATTGACCGGACACACGGTTTCGCAGGGAGCATCGTCGCAGTGTTGGCAGAGCATCGGCTCGTGCACCACTTGAGGATCGCTGGGCTCACCTTCGTAGTACCGGTCGATGCGCATCCAGTGCATCGACCGTCCTTTCGCCACTTGCTCGGGTCCCACTACCGGCACATTGTTTTCGGACTGGCAGCCGATGACGCACGCGCCGCACCCGACGCAAGAGGAAAGGTCGATGGCCATGCCCCAGCGCGCGCCCTTGTGCTCGTGCGGTTCGTACATCGTAGGCAATTCTTCGTGCGCTTCGCCTCGTTCGGCCTTGCGCGCATAGTCCGCGAGGGTCCAGTGTCGCGCGATATCGCGACCTGCTTGCATGTCGTAGCCCTGGGCAAGCGGCAATTCGATGTGCCCGCCGGTCGGTTGCACCGCGGCCACGGGAATCAGTCGCTCGCCGGTCTTCCCGGCCAAGTCCCACGCTCGTGTTCCGATGCCCGAGGCGACGCTGCCTTGCCAGCGGCCGTGACCGATGCTCAAGGTGAGGACGCCATCGGCCTGTCCCGGCTGAGCAACGACAGGAACAGTCGGACCATTGCCGATACGGACCAGGTCGCCGTTCTTGACGCCGAGCTGGGCGGCATCACCGACGGAGAGCGCCAGCGGATTGAGCCATGAGATTTTCGAGATCGGGTCGGGCATTTCCTGCAGCCAACCGTTGTTGGCGTAGCGACCGTCGTAAAGGCGGGCGTCTGTCGTCAGAACCAATTCGAATGCCGCCGATTTGGGATTGCGTGCGCCGCCGACCAGCACCGCCAGTGCCTTGCCGTCCAGCGTCCGCGCTGGCACTTCCGCTGGTTTGCGACGAAAGACCCCGTCGTGCAGACAGGCATTCCAGAATTGCGCAAACGGAATGGGGCTGTCTTTCGGCTGAACCTCATTTTCCCAGCGGCCTTGCAAAAGCTCGTGGCTATTGCGGGCGACGTTGTGGCCAAGCTCGACGAGCAGGCGCAAGAGAATGTCCTCGCCAGCGAGCGTGTCGTAGAGCGGTTCGACCACCGGCTGCTGCAACGTCAGCGTATCGGCCGTCGTCTCGAAATCGTTCCAGCTTTCCAGCCAGTGGTTGACAGGCAAAAACAGGTTGCAGCCGGCCGCGGTTTCGTCGGGCAAAAGGCCCATCCGAACGCGGAACGGGGTCTTGCTGAGCGCCGTGGCCCACGCCGCTCTACTGTCGGGTGCGTCGGCCGCGACCATGCCGGAACAATCGTAGGCCGGGTTGACATCCCAGAACACCGCGGCCGCGAACTTACCCGCCGCCAGGTCGTCGACAATCGTCTTGAGCTCCTCCGGTGTCGCGAGAGGCGCAGC
>CAZTTW010000200.1:0-7540 GCA_964616265.1 uncultured Myxococcales bacterium
TCAACCGGGTCGGCATCGAGCGCGAAGTGAGCCACGGGCATGCTGAGATGTTGCCCCTTCCGGGCGCGGCCACGACGCTCGACGCGAAGAAGCGCGTTTCGTTCGGCGTGATCGCACGCGTTCTCCTGCGACGCCACCTGCGGCGAAGCATTCTCGGGCTGTCGCTGATGGTCTCACAAGCCTTCGCGTACAACGGCATCTTCTTCACCTACGCGCTCGTGCTCTCGCGCTTCTATGGCGTGCCACCCGGTCGCGTTGGCCTTTATCTGTTGCCGTTCGCGGCCGGCAACTTGCTTGGGCCGATGGTCTTGGGGCACATGTTCGACACTCTTGGGCGTCGCCTGATGATTTCGCTCACGTACATCGTAAGCGGCGTCTTGCTCGCAGTCAGTGGCTGGGGCCTCGTTCAAGGCGTCCTCACGGCTGAGACGCAGACACTGCTTTGGTGCCTGGTCTTCTTCGTTGCTTCGGCTGCCGCGAGCTCGGCCTATCTGACCGTCAGTGAGCTTTTTCCGGTCGAGCTGCGGGGCATGGCCATCGCGCTCTTCTACGGGGTCGGAACTGCGGCGGGCGGCCTTCTGGCTCCGGCACTCTTCGCTGCGCTGCTTGAGACTGGCAGTCGATGGAACGTGTTTGGCGGCTATCTTATCGGAGCCGGCCTGATGGTGGGCGCTGGCTTGGTCGCCGCCAAGCTGGGCGTGGACGCGGAAAGGAAGTCCTTGGAGGCGCTCAATCCGCTCGAGGAGTAGCTTCGTGCGACCTCAGAAGTAGGCCCGCACGCCTAGCCCAACGTCGATCGTGAAGTCCAGTGGTGGTGCCACGACGAGAGCCGGTGCGATTTCCAAATAGACTTCGAGCCACTCCGGCCGACGAAAGGTGAGATCGAGACCGAGCGGAACGCGCGCGAGCAAGGTAGCGCCATGGTCACCACCATTGTCGGCGTAGCCCCAGAAGATGGCCCGACCCCCGACCCCCACATGCCAGTCGAGGCGGACCTGGCGCTCGATGATAGGTTGCTCGAACAAGTAGTCGACATGGAGACTGAAATTCGTGGCGCCGTTGCCGCAGTAATAGGTCGAGCCGTTGTTGCGGTAGCAGCTGCCATATCCCCAAAAGCCGAAGCCGAAGTCGACGGCGTCGTAGCGGTCGAGAAAGAGCTTGCCGATGATTGCGGTGGGATCGAAAAGCTGGACACCGAGACCAAAGGTCCGGGTGGTTCCGACTTCGGTCGCGCTCGCGTCGACGGAAAACAAGCCGGTAGCGAGTACAAGGACGAGCGCGACCGTTTGGGGCCACTTGCGGAAGAGAAAAAACTTCATGCGGGTCGTCCTTTCGTGAGGGTCCATTGGATGTCGCCCAAGGCCGCTTGATGCGGGGACGTCAAGAATGTGCCGTAGCAAGGCAAGCCCAATGCCAGACCGTTGGCGCGGCGTCGAAAGCGCCGCCGAAAAGCCGTGACTACTGGAAATGAGCGGCCGACAATGGCAGTACGAGCCCATGCTCAAGAAGCACGTTCTGGCGGAATTGCGGAACTTCTACGTCGAGCGTGGTCGGCCGCTGCCTCGGGCGCTGGAAGCCGCCATGCGTGCCGACGACCGCGCGGGCGCCCAGGCCGTGCTGAGAAGCGTACTGTTACGTCGGCGTTCCAATCGCAGCGAAGGCCAGCGGTTGCGGACCATGCTGCGTTTCGAACGCGAACTGTGGCAGCGGGGAATTACCACGGTCGCTGGCGTCGACGAGGCCGGTATGAGCCCTTTTGCTGGCCCGGTGGCTGCGGGCGCTGTCGTCTTGGCGCCCGGCACGCGGCTTCCCGACGTGGACGATTCGAAACGACTGTCCGAATCCGAGCGCGAGCGACTAGCACCCATCATTCGCACACAAGCGGTCGCGTGGGCCGTCGCATTCGTGGAGCCCGCCGAGATTGATCGTATCAACATCTACCGCGCCGGGCTTCTGGCGATGCGGCGGGCGGTCGAGGCTCTGGCGCTTGTTCCGCACTTTCTACTGATCGATGCGCGCCGCCTGAAGGATGTGCCTATTCCACAGAATGCCATTGTGGGCGGCGACGGCAAGTCGTTGTCGATTGCTGCCGCATCGGTATTGGCCAAGACGGCTCGCGATGCGCGCATGCGCGAGTTCGAAGCAACTTATTCCGGCTACGGCTTCAGTAAGCACAAAGGCTACGGAACGCGCGAACACGTGGAGGCCTTGTTACGTCTCGGGGCAACGCCAATTCACCGCATGTCATTCGCGCCCGTGCGTGAAGTCCACGCGGCGTTTCTGGCCAATCAGCAGGGACAGTAGGGGTGGATGGGGCGGCCGGCCAAGTCCTCGATGAGGCGGAGAAAGCTGTCCGGATCGATGGGCTTGGTCAAGTGTGCCTCGATATTGAGCTCTTGGGCAATCTCTGCGGAATTATCGTAGGCTGAGATGAGAATGACGGGAATGGCCCACAGTTTCGGCGAGGTCAATTGCGCCTCGCGAAACATTCGGCCATCCATGATGGGCATCATCAGATCCAGCACAATCAGAGCGGGCTGTTCGGACGGACTGGAGAGAATATCGAGCGCGTGTTTGCCGTTGGCGGCGCCGGTCGTTGTGTATCCGTGATCCTCCAGGTACGCGATGAGGCTCTCGCGAAGGTCTTCGTCATCGTCAATTACTAGAATCCTGCGTTCCACTTTAGTTCTCCGTCGGGACTGCTCGCGCCGCCGACGATGGCAGATTCGCGGGAAGTCGAACGGCAAACATCGCGCCGCCGCCCGGACGATTGCTTGCAGTAATCGAGCCACCGTGCGCCTCGACGATCTCGCGCGACACATAAAGGCCCAGACCCAATCCGCCGTAGTGGCGAATCGAAGACGCGCGTTCGAAACGCTGGAAGATGCGCACAAGGTCTGCCTCGGCGACGCCGGGCCCGTGATCGGAGACTTCGATCGTGGCAGAGCTGTCGGCGTGCCGAACCTCGATTCCGATGTGGCCGCCCGCACCGTACTTGATGGCGTTGACCAGAAGATTGGTCACGAGTTGCTCGATGCGCAGGCGGTCCCAGTTACCTAGAATCGACTCGGGTGCCTGGACTTCCAGATCGCATCCAGCTCTCCCGGCCTGCTCGCGCATACCGTCCACGACCTGCGCGACTGTCTCCGCCAAATCCATGGATGCGAGATTGAGGGTCAGCTTGCCCTGCGCCAGCCGCGAAACGCTCAGCAACGATTCAACCAGCGTCGAAAGCCGCGCTACGCTTCGATTGGCGCGATCGAGCTTTCGGCTGACTTTCGACCAATCGCCGCTGAGGTCTTGCTGAATGCCACAGAGATCGAGCTGAAGGGCGGTTAGCGGGGTCTTGAGCTCGTGCGAAGCTATCAGCAAGAATTCCTCGCGCAATCGCACCGCCTCCTCGGCGCGCGCCCGCTGCAGGCGTTCTTCCTCCAAGGCACGGCGCTGGGTAAGGTCGCGCGTGATCTTCGCGAATCCAAGCAGCGCGCCGGCACTGTCGCGAATGGCAGTCAGTACGACGTTGGCCCAGAACTGCGAGCCATCCTTTCGTACGCGCCAGCCTTCCTCTTCCAATTTGCCATTCTGAGCGGCCAAGGCCAATTCGCGCTCACACGCGCCCGAGCGAGCATCCTCTTCCGTCCGGAACACCGAGAAGTGGTGACCCAATATCTCATGGGCCGTGTAGCCCTTGATACGTTCTGCGCCAATGTTCCACGTGGTAACGATCCCGTGCGGATCCAACATGAAGATGGCGTATTCCTCGACACTCTCGACCAGCAGGCGAAATCGTTCCTCGAGGCGGAGCAAGTCTTCGCGCCGCCGGGAACGCTCCGTTTCGGCTAGCCTCCGTTCTGTTAAATCGCGGGTGACGGTGGCGTAGCCGAGACAGTTGCCTTGGGCATCGGTCAGGCAGGTGATGGCCACGTCGGCCCAGAAGCGCGTTCCGTTCTTGCGGAGTCGCCAACCTTCCTGTTCGATGCGCCTTTGTTCCTTGGCTTGCTGGAGAAGAGCTCTCGGCAGATCCGCGCCCGCGGCATCGGGTGGGTAAAGCAAGTCAACCGAATGCCCGACAATCTCGTCTTTGGCGTATCCAGTGATGAGTTGAGCGCCCGCGTTCCAAGTGACAACTCGACCCTCAGCGTCGAGTAAGAAGATCCCGTACTCCTGAATGCCCTCGACAAGCGTGCGGAAACGGTCGTCCCCGCAGGGCGCCTGACTTGGTACTGTGGTGGCACGAGTCTTCATCGGCCGTTCCGGGCGAGCGCTGCTCACAGTATGCCATGCTATAGCGTCCGTCGCCTATTATGAACCGTATCCTGGCATCCGAAAGAAGGAAGGCCCGATGAGCGACAAGAAACGCGTGTTACTCTGAAGTTACTGCAGAGGGGGAGATGTCGGTGGCTCGCTACGCTAGCGTGCAACTGGACGAATTCTTGGAAAGTTCCGGTGTTGTGCCATGCTCCCCTCCAGTTGAACATGGAACAGAACGCGATGAATGCAAGACCGAATCTTCTCGCGCGTTTGGGCGAAGCTGTTCAGCGTGCTAGCAATCTGGGCGATATTTACGAGCGGGCGCTCGATGCTGTGACAGTCGGCTTGGGTACCGACCGGTCTTCACTGGTTGTTTTCGACGACAGAGGCTGCCTTGGCGCCTCTCGTGGATTGTCCGAGACGCATCGCCGGACGATCGACGGTTATTCCCCGTGGCTCGCCGACGCGATTGATCCGCCCGCCGTGATCGTGGCGGACGTCGACATCGACGCTGCCTGGGCGGCCGAACGTGCATCGCTTCGCGCAGAATGCATCGCCGCACTGGCGTTCTTCCCATTGCTGCGACGTGGAAGACCCTTTGGGAAACTGACGGTCTATTTCACGGAGCCGCGTCGGTTCGGAAAGGATGAGCTTCAATGGGCCACGACGGTAAGTCAAGTGACTGCCCAGGCCATTAGCCTTCATCAGGCCGAGCTCGAAACACTGCAATCGCTCGAAAAAGCGCGCGAAGTCCGTCAGTCTGCCAGGAGCGCCGAGCAGAGTCACAACGAGCTCCTCGCGTTGATTGCCCACGACCTGCGCAATCCCGTGAGTACCTTGAAGCTGTCCTTGTCGCTGCTCTTGCGCAGCTCCGGCCAGCGAGACGACGAAAAGCTGGTGGCTCAGCTCGAACGCATGGGCCGGGCGGCGTCGAGCATGGAGCAGTTCATCGATTGCCTGTGCGATGTCATCCGAATCCAAAGCGGCGATTTGCAGCTCGACCTCGACAGTCAAGAATTGACTCCGATTCTCGAATGCTCACTGCAGGCTCTCAGTCCCCGAGCTGCCGAGCGAACGCAAACGCTCATGGTGGACGTTCCGTTGGGCATGCGCGTCCGCGCCGATCGGGAGAGGCTGACGCAGGCACTGACCCATGTCGTGGACGATGCCATTCGTTCTACGCCTACGGAAGGATGGATTCGAGTGGGTGGCCGAAGATTGCCGAGCGGTGCCGGGGCGATCGTCGAGATTTCCGTCGCCGACAGTGGTCCTGCTATTTCCGCCGAGGAACTGCCATGGGTCTTCGAGCGTCCCGGCAGTCCCTTGCATTCCACGCGTGGAAGGCACCTCGGACTCTTCGTCGCAAAGGGCATCGTCGACGCTCACGGTGGCACGCTATCGGTGGATAGTCCGATCGGAACCGGTGCGGTGTTTCGCTTGAAGCTGCCATCGGCCGACTAGTCTTTGCCATCGCCAGGGTCGTCGAGGTCGTGCTCGAGAGCTTCGGCGCAGCCGTAGCGACGGTCGGGCCTGCGGCTGAGCCCTCGTTCATTCCTTCTTAGGCTTGCCTAGCGGAGGCGGCGGAAAAGCCGTGACCGTTCCGGTCGGTCCTTCCCAAGGGTGTTTCTCTCCCTGCAGAACCGTCTCGACGACTTTCTCGTCGTTTTCGAGGGCGGCAGTGCTGGCAAGTGCCCCGTGGTCTTTGATCACCTCGGGGTTGAGATAGCGAGCAAGCCAGATGCGCTCGACAATCGGATACGCTGCCACCAGCGGAAGCACCAGAATGGCGCCCAGTAGGCCCTGCAATGCGGTGCCCACCATGAGAGCCAGAAGGACGGCTAGGGTCGAAAGGCGAAGGCGCGAACCGTAAATGCGCGGGACGAGGTAATAGGACTCGACAGCATGATACAGCACGTATAGGACGGCGACGGTTATTCCCGCTGACGGCGACACGGTAAAGGCCAAGAGAGCGGCCGGGACTGTGGCGATGATTACGCCGACCACCGGAATCACGTCGCAGATGCCCGCGAAAAGGGCCAAAGGCAGGGCCCCCGGCACCCGAAAAATGGACAGCGGAATCGCGGCGAAGGCCGCTGCTAGTGCGGAGGTGATAACCTGTCCTCGCACATAGGCATGCAGGACAGTCGAAATTTCGGCGGCCGTAACGGCAACGTTCTCGCGGTGGCGACGCGGCACGTACGCTATTAGCCACGCATAGAGCCGCTTTCCATCGAGGAGGAGGTAAAGCGTGATGACGACGGTGAGGAACATCGAGATGGCCACGGCGAGCACTGATGTGCCGAGGGCCAGGGGGCGATTGAGATGCGGCGCCAGCTCGGGCGAATACGGCAACGCAAAGATCTCGCGAACGATGCGCTTGAGCACGGGATAGTCGCTCGGCAAGCGGTGCTCGATGCGTGCCCGGAAACCAGGAAAATCCTGAACGAGATGTGAAATCTGCTCGGCAAGCGACGTGGTCAAGATGGCGAGAAAGCCGACCATGGCGGCGGCGAGTGCGAGCGCGACCAGGGATACCGCAATTCCGCGGCTTCGAATTCTACGTTCGAGCCACGTCACCGCGGGGTGAAGGGCGACCGCCAGGACCACCGCAACCATGAACAGTACGAACTCCGGCCACAGTCGCACGACTGACCAACCCGCCAGGAGCGCTAAGGCGATCTTTAGAATTGTGCGGGTCGGCAAGTGTAGGCTGAGACTGGCACGCCGGGTGGGCGCGCCGCTCTTGGGTCCGAGGGAGCTCATCGAGTGTATCTTCCGGCTGGAGCATCTTTCATACCCGTTAGGACTGGTGGTCGCGGCGCTTTCTCTTCGACGTCGTGTTGCGAAAGTGTGACGTCGTAGGCGGAAGCTTCGCAAACGCGCCCGCGATCCCCGGCGGGTAGCACCTGGCACGCGGAATGCTCGTTTCTTGACTCGAATGGGAGCAACCATGGCAAGGAAGATCAGAGTCAAGGAGCGAAGCGATGCCGGTGACGCCTTCATTCCCGAATCCGACCAGCGGACCGGGACGCTCGATGAGTTGGCTGAGCACCTGGCGGAGGAACATCAGCGGGAAGTCCTTACGGGCGACTCAAACAGCGATGACGTAGACGACACTCTGGCCGAAGAAATGGGAGGCTCGTATCTTCTGAGCGGCGCCGAAGACGAGTTCGGAAAGACCGCTTTGGACCCGAACGTACCATCCGATGTCGAGAGGAACCCGCGTCCCCAAGCGGTGGGGCCGCTGGCCATCGCCTCACTCGAGGAGGAGCGTGATGCTGTCGAGGCA
>CAZTTW010000201.1:0-7537 GCA_964616265.1 uncultured Myxococcales bacterium
CGACGACCAAACCAAGGTCAAGGTCGAGCGTGGCGCCGGCGGAAAGAAGGTCTACAAGATCGAAGGCGAAATCGTCATCGAAGGAAAGATACAAAAACCTGAAGCATTCTACGTGCTTCAAAAATCCAGCATAAACTACGACTGGCACGAGCTGAAGCAGGAGTTCGTGCCTAAAATCCTGGACAGCGTGACGAAAGCGCCTTTCTAGACAGACTAACTACGAGGAAACGACTTCATGGCGACCCAGCAAGCGGCCCTAAGTGCGAAGACCGGCGGAACCGGAGCGGCCAAACCGCGCATTCTCCGCATCGGTATCGTTCAGGGCGGCCGCATCGTTGAGGAGCGGCTCATTCGCAAGCGCGATAACATCAGCATCGGCTGGTCGTCCAAGGCCACCTTCGCCGTGCCGTCCGAAGCGCTGCCCAAGCAGTGGCTGCTTTTCGAAGCAAATCCCCGTGGCTACATCGCCCACTTCGCTGACGGGATGGATGCGCGAATTGCGGTCGGGAATGAAGTCGTCTCGCTGGCTCAGCTCAAGCAAGCTGGCCGCGTACGCAAGCACGGCGCGAGCGCCCGATACCTTCTCGACGAGCGTTCCCGCGGCAAGGTCACCGTCGGCGACCTCAGCATCCTCTTTCAGTTCGTAACGCCGCCGCCGCCTCAACCGCGGCCGCAACTACCCGCGTCCGTGCGAGGCTCGTTCTTTACCGGCATGGATTGGGTGTACACCGGTATCGCCACGGCTTCTTTTCTGGCTCACCTGGTTTTCGTCATCTACCTGCGCAGTGTCGATTGGCCGCGCAAACCGGACTTGGAGGAGATTCCTGACCGCTTCGTGCAGATGGTGGTGAAGGCGAAACCACCCGAGCCACCCAAGGACAACGCGGTCAAGGACGATAAGAAAGAGGACGACAAGAAGTCTGCCGAGAAGAAGCCCTCTGGAACGGCTGCCAACAAAGCGCCCAAGAAAGAAATTACCGCCGAGGAAAAGGCGCGGCTCGATGCGGAACGGCGGGCGCGCTTGGCCGAGCAGGTCCGCAACACTGGCATTCTCAAGCTACTCGGCGCCAAGGCCGACGGCTCAGGATCGATTGCCGACGTGCTCGGAAAGGGCGACGTCGACCGTGACCAAGAAAAGGCATTTCAAGGCGTCGGCGGGCTAACCGTTGCGACGGGCGATGCTGCTCTCCGAGGGGTGAAAACGGGAACTGGCGGTTCCGGCAAAGTAGCAAACATCTCCGGCCTCCGCGGTGCTGGCTCTATCGCCGGTGGCGATACCGGCGCTGGACTGACCGAAAAACGAATCACCGGCATCGTGAAGAGCGAGGCGCCAGCCGTCGACGGAGAGTTGGATCCGTCGCTGGTATCGAAGGAGGTGCGCACGCGCATCGGCGCCATCAAGGCTTGCTACGAGCGCGCCCTGAAACGCAACCCGAATCTCAGCGGCAAGGTCAAGGTCCGCTGGACCATTACTGCGGCCGGCACGGTTTCTGCTGTCGAGATCGAGGAAGACAGCATGGGTGATTCCGAAGTTTCGTCGTGCATCAAAGGCCTCGTAGTTCGTTGGCGATTTCCGGCGCCGTCGGGCGGATCGGTCGATGTCGTGTACCCATTCGTATTTCAGGCATCTCAGTAAATGCGGAGGTCGAGTTGACACGCCGTTTATCTAGGCCGTATATTTCAGAGCTTCCGGAGCGTTTATTGCATCTCGCGTCGGCAACAGGACGCATCCACTTTATTGGCGAGGTTAAGAATGTTTAGGGCGTTTCGAGTCTTGTGGTTGTTGTTGCTGGTAACTCCGGTCGGTCTCGCTCATGCGCAGGACGAGCAAGCACCGGCGCCCGCGGCAGCCCCTGCACCAGCACCGGCTCCCGCACCGGCGCCGCAACTGCTGGATCAGAAGTCCACCATTACCGGCGTCGAGATGCTCGATCAGGGACGCGAATACCGACGGCAGATGGAATCCATCGCCCTGCAGGTCAAGGTGCAGGCGGATCAGGCCAGAGCCGAAAAGGACGTGATTCGCCTGAATTGCCTCCTCGACAAGCTCACCCAGGTAAGGGTGAACGGCAATATCATGGATCAAGCACTGCAGGCCTTGCAGGACGACGTGTCTCGCAACGATGAGAGCGCCGAGTTGCACGAGTACACGCGCATCACCATCATCAACCAAAAGGCACAAGTGCTCCGCACGGAGGCCGATGCTTGTGTCGGCGCTGAAACGAGTTACGTTGGGCACACCAAACTGGTGGTAGAGTCCCCGGCCGGGTTGGACTCCACCGTCGATCAGCCGACGCCCGCAGCGCCGCCCATTTCAATTGTTGAACGTCCCACCGTCGCGAGCCCGTTTCGATAAGCTCGCTCTGGCAACCAGGATTGAAACCGGACATCGAAGGAACTAGCTCTACCTAAACGGAAACTCATGAGACTTCGGCCACTAGTTTTTGCCTTCTGCGCTGCCACGGCAGCGAGCTCGGCAGCACGGGCGCAGCTGCTGCTCACGAGCTCGACTCCATCGGCGTCGCTCGAATCGATGTCGGTGGGCGCTGGAAGGTACCTCAGCTCGAAGGGGGTCGCTTCCGGGCTCAAGCTTGGCGATGAGGCCATCCTGCATGCCGGGGTCTTCGCTGACATCGGCTACGACAGCAACGTCTTTTACAGCGGGGGCCAGCAAACTTCTGCCGTTCTGCACGTTAGTCCACGATTGGAAATCACCAATGCCGAGCGCGACGGGAGCATTCCTGGGGGAACCTACTACGACCTCTACGCCATGCTGGATTGGCGGGAATACCTAACCAACGACAGTACGATCACGCAACAGGATGCGCTCAATCCCAGCGTCGGAGGCAGCGCCGAGTTCTCTAGCGGGCAGACGCTCAGCCTCGCCCTCTCGGAGACTTTCAGTCGTTATCAACAAGCGCCCTATGCGCCGGGCGCCCCCATTACCCGCGACGACAATATGGCCTCGGCGAGTCTCAAGTTTGCGCCCGGTGGCGGTCGATTGCGTGTGATGCTTCGCTACACCAACCTCATCGACAAGTATGAGGGCAGCTACGACAGCGGAAGCAATATGGGCAACGAAGGCGTCTTGGATATCGGCTGGCGGTGGCTGCCGCGCACGACGATCTATGCTCAGGTTGCCCAGGGTGCCATCACGTACCTCAATTCGAACTCGGGCAATCATCCGTCCTATCCTCTTCGCACCCTGCTCGGTTTGCGCGGTCTCTTGACCGAAAAGCTCGCGGTCAATCTTGCCGCTGGATACAACAACGCCTTTTACTCTTCGGGCGATGCTCCGACCGGCTTCGGCAATGTCGGTATTCTTGCGGAGGTCAACTACACGATGTCGTTGCTCAGCCGGGCTGGCCTCGGCTACCACCACGACTTCGTGAATTCACCCTTCCTGGGCGGCTACTACGACATGGATGCCATCTACGGTGCCTTCCAGCAGATGGTGGCCAGCCGGGTGGTCACGTATCTGTTCGGTCGGTTCGAAAATCGTCGCTTCGGCGGCGGCAGTGGTCGCGTTGACAACTACGTGATGGGCGGCGTCGCTATCGACTACATGATCGGTAAGTTCTTCCAGGCGGGCGCGAGCTATTCGCTCAACCTCAACCGCACGACCACCGTAGGCACCGGCCCGCTTGCAAGCTCGCCGCTCGACTACACAAAGCACGTCTTGCTCTTCCGTCTCGGCTTGATGTACTAGGCCTTCGGCTTCGACCGCGGTCGTCCAGGCGGGCGCGCGCCTCGATTCTTGGCCTGGTGTACACTGGTTGTCGATGCAAGTTGGGGAGCGCTTCTGGGCCCACGCGACGGCCGTCATCGACCAGCCAGCGACGATCGGCGACGGCACGCGCATCTGGCACTTCTGCCATGTCATGGCCGGCGCTCGTATCGGCGAGCGTTGCGTGCTCGGCCAGAACGTCTTCGTCGCAAGCCGAGCAGTGATCGGCGACGGCTGCAAGATCCAGAACAACGTTTCGATCTACGATGACGTCGTTCTGGAGGACGCCGTCTTCGTGGCGCCCTCGGTGGTGTTTACCAACGTCAACAACCCGCGCGCCTTCATCGAGCGCAAGCATGAGTACCGCACGACCGTGATCGAGCGTGGTGCTTCCATCGGCGCCAACGCAACCGTGGTCTGTGGCCACCGCATCGGCGTCTTCGCGTTCGTCGCTGCGGGCGCTGTCGTGACCAAGGACGTGCCCGCCTACAGTCTTGTCATGGGCGTTCCCGGCCAGGTCGTGGGTTGGATTTGTCGCTGCGGCGTGCGCCTTTCGCCTGATAGGGCGCCTCGATGCAGTGCCTGCGGCCAGGGCTACGCCGAGGTGACTGACACCAACGGCAGCGTCAGCCTCGTGCCGGAGGCAACTCCGTGAAAGTTCCCCTCCTCGACGTGAAGGCACAGAACGCCCCGCTGCGCTCGGCGATCCTTGCCGCCATCGAGCGCATCGTCGACGGCGGCGCCTTCATCCTAGGACCCGAGGTAGAAGCCTTCGAGCGCGAGCTGGCCGCAGCTGTCGGTACAAGGCGCGCGGTTGGGCTCTCGTCGGGAACGGATGCTCTCTTGGTCGCGCTCATGGCGCTTGGGGTGGGGCCGGGCGACGAAGTCGTGACCACGCCCTATTCCTTCTACGCGACCGTCGGGTGCATCGCGCGTCTGGGCGCGCGTCCAGTCTTTGCCGATATCGATCCCGCGAGCTTCAATCTGAATCCAGCGGCGGCAGCAGCCGCGTGCGGCTCCAAGACACGCGCCCTCATTCCGGTCCATCTCTTTGGTCGTCCGGCCTCGCTTCCCCGGGTCGCGGTTCCCAGCGTCGAGGACGCGGCACAAGCCATCGCTGCGTGCAAGGTCACGGGCATCGCCAGCTGCCTCTCGTTCTTTCCGTCGAAGAATCTCGGTGCCATGGGCGACGGCGGTGCCTTGCTCACCGACGACGACGCCTTCGCCGACAGAGTCGCCGTTTTGCGCGCCCACGGCAGCAAGCCGAAGTACGTTCACCATTTCGTTGGTGGCAACTTCCGTCTGGACGCTCTTCAAGCCGCCATCTTGCGCGTGAAACTCGGCAGGCTGGCCGAATGGACGGCGGCCCGTCGGGCCAACGCCGACCGCTACCGTGCGCTGTTCGCGACCACGACTGGAATTCCCTCTGAGCTCGCCCTCCCCCTCGACGTGCCCGGCCACATCTACAACCAATTCGTCATTCGCGCGCCTCTGCGCGATCGCCTGCGCGAGTACCTGACGGGCAGCGGTATCGGCACCGAAATCTACTACCCCCTTGCGCTCCACCTTCAGCCTTGCTTCGCCCACCTTGGCTACAAACCCGGCGCGTTCCCGCACGCCGAAGCAGCCACGCGAGAAACCTTGGCGCTGCCGATCTACGCAGAGCTGTCGGAAGCGCAGCAGGCCTTCGTCGTCGAGCAAATCGCTACCTTCTACCGCCAAAGGAGCTGACATGGTTGATAGGGTTCGCATCGCCGTCGTCGGAGCAGGCGCTTGGGGCATCAACCATGTGCGAGCCATGAGCCGCATCAAAGGTGCCGAGCTGGTCATGGTGTGTGACAGCTCCGATGCTGCGCTCGACCGTGCACGGTCGCTGGCGCCGCGTGCACGTTTTGGTGCCGACCTTGGTGACGCCCTCTCCGCGGCAGATGTGGATGCGGTGGTCTTGGCCACGCCGGCGCGGGACCACGCCGAGCAGGCGCGCACGGCGCTGAATGCAGGCAAGCACGTCTTCGTGGAAAAACCGCTGGCCCTTTCCGCGGCCGACGCGCACGCGGTGGTGGCGGCGGCGGAAACCCACAAGCGCTCGTTGATGGTCGGCCATTTGATGCTCTTCCATCCCGCCGTCGAAAAATTAAAGGCAATGATCGACAAGGGCGAGCTCGGGCGCATCTTCTACATCTATGCCTTGCGCGTGAACCTCGGCCGCGTTCGTCAGGACGAAAACGCGCTGTGGAGCCTGGCACCGCACGACGTTTCCATGATCGAGTATTTGCTCTCCGACGAGCCCGAATCGGTCAGCGCGCGCGGTGGTACCTACCTGCAAAGCCGCATCGAGGACGTGGTGTTCGTCAATCTGCGCTTTCGCAGCGGCGTCAGCGCCCAGATTCAGGTCTCTTGGCTCGATCCGCGCAAGGAACGTCGCCTCACGATCGTCGGATCGCAGAAGATGGTCGAGTTCGACGACGTACACCCGGTGGAAAAGATCCGCATCTACGACAAGGGCGTGGATCGCCCGCCGACCTTCACGGAATACGCGCAGTTTCTTTCGATTCGCAACGGTGACATCCACATTCCGCAAGTGCCCATGGCCGAGCCGCTGGAGCGCGAGTGCCTTCACTTCATCGAGTGCGTACGCGACGGGAAGCGCCCGCTCACGGACGGGCATTCCGCCTTGCGGGTTGTGCGCGTGCTCGAGGCGGCACAGAAGTCGCTGGAGAGCGATGGTGCGCCGGTTGCGTTGTAGCTGCGCGCGCCCTGTACGGTAAGATGGCCGTCGCTTCCGTTTAGGATCGCTTTTGTCCATGCTGTTCCTCGCCAAGCTACTGCCCATCTTCGTCCTGCCATTGGGCGTGGTCATGGCACTGGCGCTCGTGGGTCTGCTACGTCGAAAGCGCTGGCCGGTCGCCCTAGCCCTGGTGCTGCTTTACGTGAGCAGTATGCCTGTCGTGGACAGGACCTTGTTTGGCCGGCTGGAAAGGAAATATCCCGCGGTTCCCCTCGACCGGGTCGAGCACGCCGATGCCATCGTCCCGCTCGGCGGAATCTTTGGTCCGGCAGTGCCGTCAGCAGGCGACGGATACGTTCCCAACATGGGTGAAGCCAGTGAGCGGCTGGAGGCCGGCATTGCTCTTTGGCAGAAGAAAAAGGCCGAGTGGTTGGTTTTCACCGGCGGTCGCATTCCTTGGTCTCGACAAACGGAAGTGGAAGGCGAGGCGAGCAAGCGCGCAGCGATCGCTTGTGGCGTGCCTGCGGATCACGTCCTCGTGACGAGCGAAGTCGGCAATACCGCCGACGAAGCGCGCACGGTGCGCGACCTGATGCGCGCGCGCGGCTGGTCCACCATCATCTTGGTCACCTCTGCCTGGCACATGCCGCGTGCTGCGCGCCTGTTTCAAAAGGCAGGTGTCCACTTCGTACCCTTCCCCGTCGACTACCAAATGGATCCCAACGAACGGCTGACCGTGCTCGATTTTCTGCCGCGGGGAGAGTCTCTGCAGAAGACCGAGTACGCGCTTCGCGAGTGGTACGGAATTCTTTACTACGGGATGCGCTCTATTTTTTGAAAAGGCCGTACTTGGCCAGGCACCAGAGCGCGCGGAAGCCGTCCTTGACGCCCACCTTTTTGCCCTCGTCGTAGGTGCGCCCGCGATACGAAATCGGAACCTCGTAGATGCGCACGCCCTTCTGGCGCGACAGCTTGATGGTGACTTCCGGCTCGAAGCCGAAGCGATCTTCCTCCAGCAGGAGCGATTGAATCACCTCGCGGCGGAATGCCTTGTAGCAGGTTTCCATGTCGGTCAGGTTCAG
>CAZTTW010000202.1:0-7518 GCA_964616265.1 uncultured Myxococcales bacterium
GCCGCTGCACCTGCGCCGGCCCTGGCAGTCGAGAAAAAGGCTGAACATCCGGTTTCTGCTCCCAAGAGCAGCGCGCGTGCCGCCAGCCGCCACTCGGCGGCGGTGGCTCGTCCGGCACGCCGAACGACGGCTCAGGCCGAACCCGCCGCGGCCAAGGAATCCGCAGTTCCGACCATCGCCAAGAAGAAGAAGGTCGACAACGACCCGTTGGCTGGTCTCGGCAAGCTGTAGACCGCCGCAATGCTTGGGTGGGGGACCGTCCGCGGTCTCCCGAGCGGCCTTTGGGGCTTTTTTTGACCTGGGGTCTCGATTGCAGCACCCTGAGGCATGCTTCCAGCAGCCGAGGAAACCGCGTTTTTCGATAGTTGCAAGCAAGCCCTTCTCGACGAGCACAGCGGCAAGTTCGCCGTGGTTTGTGGTCGCAAGCTGGTCGGCGTTCATACCTCGCTCGACCTTGCGCTCAAGGCCGCCGCGGCCGCGTTTGGCGGCGGTGAGTTGGCCGAAGGGACGCCGGTGCTCATCAACGAAATCGGCGAGGCTCCGCGCGTACGCGTCGTCGCGCAGGCCCGTCCTCTGACGCGCTAACGCCTCAATTCTCGAGTCTCGCGCAGGCCGGCCGTCGCGTTTGCGAACGGGTGGGCGGGTGGCTTGCGTTTGCAAATCCGACCAGCCTTGAGTAGAAAGGGCCCGTCGCCGGCTATCAACTCACACTGCCACGTCGCCACGTCGCTACGTCGCCACGTTGCCACTCAGTGCGGGCTGGCCGGGAAAGGGAAAATAAATCGATGTCACGAGTGTCAAGTTGGAGTTCGAACACGCGTTCCATGGGGTGGCTCTATGCCGTCGCGCTTTGCAGCCTCGCCATCGGTTGCGTGGAGCAGGGCGAAGACAAGCTGACCAAGGAAGATGAGGAGTTCGTGAAGAAGAACATCCTCAGCACGCCGCCGACGCCTCAGTTTCCGGTGAACGCGAACCTCGACGACAAAGTCGTCTACTTAGGCATGGATGTCAGTCCCAATCCCGTCGAGGCGGGCAAGGACGTGAAAGTCACGCACTACTGGAAGGTCAACGTGGCGCCCGGCGATGGCTGGAAGATGTTCACGCATATCAGCGGCACCAACAACCAAGGCTTTGCCAACGTCGACCACACTCCGGTTGCCGGCAAGTACCCGGCTGCCAAGTGGAAGGCGGGCGAAATCATTCGTGACCAGCACACCTTCCGCCCACCGGCGGGTTGGACCTACGACCACTTGGTGGTTTACACCGGCCTTTACAAGGGCAACGAGCGCATGCCGGTGAAGTCGGGACCGCATCAGGAAAATCGTGTCGTTTGCGGTAGCATGCCGATGCAGGGCAAAGCTCTACCGCCCGCCAAGCGCTACGTCGTCACCAAGATCGCGAAGCCCATCAAAGTCGACGGCAAGCTCGACGAGGCGGCGTGGAAGAGCGCGCCCTCGACCGGAGCCTTCGTTGACACGCTGACCGGCAATGCATCGCCCGTTGCCACCGAAGCCAAGCTGCTCTGGGACAACCAGAATCTCTACCTGGCCTTCGAGAATACGGACACCGACGTCTGGTCGACGCTCACCGCGCGCGACGACAAGTTGTGGACGCAGGAAGCGGTCGAGGTGATGATCGATGCCGACGGCAACGGCAAGAGCTACGTGGAGCTTCAGGTCGCGCCGAATGGCACGATTTTCGACACGTATTTGCCAACGTACCGCAAGTACGAGGACAGCATCGATCCGAAGGTCAAGCCGTACAGCTGGAACTCGAAGCTGAAGGCTGCCGTCAAGGTCGACGGTACGCTCAACAAGCGCGACGATCAGGACAAGGGCTGGACCGTGGAGATGGCACTACCACTCGCGGACGCGAACGGCCTCGACAAGCCGGGCGTGAAGGTTCCGCCGACGATCGGCGATGTTTGGCGTGTGAACATGTTCCGGCTCGATTCGCCGAAGGACAAGCCGCAGGTCGCGGTGGGCTGGAATCCGCCGATGGTTGGCGATTTCCACAAGCTCGACCGCTTCGGCGAGATCGTGTTTGGCGACGAGAAGGGCCAAGTGCCCGGTGCCAAGGTCGAGGTTGCCAAAGCCGACAAAGGTGAGAAGAAGGACGACAAGCAGGACAAGAAAGCCGAGAAGCCCGCCAAGGGTGAGAAGGCCGCCAAGAAGGATCCAACGAAGGCAGAGAAGAAGTAGCGAATTCTCGTTCAAGCTCGAAGGCCGCTCGGCAATTGCCCGGCGGCCTTTTTGCTAGGCTTGCTAGGAACAACTTCACCCATGCCCTTTGCTCCTTCGTCGTACCCTGCCGTTCGCATTTGCAGCCTCCTTGTGGCCGCTATTCTCGCTGGTTGCGCCGCCCCCGCGAGCGTCTCGAGCACGACGGTCAGTCGCTCGGTCGCGTCCGACGTGGAATCGCCATCGCATGGGTCAGGAGCGAACGTTCCCTCGCATCCGGCGGCGGAAGTGTACACGACCGAAACGGCGGTACCGGACGCTGGCGACCCTCTTGCCGCGCAGCTTGCGGCCGAGATTGAAAAGGCGCGCAAGCGACACGGTCTCGGGCCGATGATTCGCGATGGACGACTGGATCGTGCCGCGCGCGACATTGCCTTGCTGACCGCCGCAGCCGAGATTCCTGCGTTCGACGCCACGGCGTCGCTGCTTTCCTACTACGGCGTCGTCGAGCCGAATCCAGGCATGCTGCTCAAGCAAGGGGACGATGGTGCCGAGCCCGGCGCCGTGGCCGACCTCGATCACGAGTTGTCCGGTAATTCGGCATTTGCCAAGTGGCGGCGCTTCGGCATCGGCGTGAAGCGTGCGCCTGGGAAGTGGATGGCCGTCCTGGTCTTTCACGAGAAGAACGTCGACCTTTCGCCGGTGCCGCGCCTTCTGCCTTCCGCCGGCAGCGCTCCGTTGGTTGGGCGCATTCCGCCGGCGCTGCATTCGCCCGAGGTCTTGGTCAGTCCGCCACGTGGTTCGGTTGCACGGCTACCACTTGCGGTGCACCAGGGCAGTTTCTCGGCGCGCCTCGAGTGCAATCAAGGCGATGGCATGTATCAGGTCGAGGTCGTGGCACAGGACACGCGCGGGCCCGGCGTGGTCGCAAATTTTCCCGTGTACTGCGGTATCGAGCCTCCACCTCCGCTTGTCACGCGCTCCGCTCCGGTCGCTCGGGTGTCGCAGCCGGCAACGATCGAGGAGCAGCTCTTGTTGCTGATCAATCGCGACCGTCAGGCGCAAGGGCTTGCGCCACTCGTTCGCGACGATCGCCTGTCGCGCATTGCTCGGCGCTACAGCGCGGAGATGTCCGAAACCGGCGAGGTGGCACACGTGTCGAAGCGCAGCGGTAACGTCCTCGATCGCGTGAAGGCGGCGGGCATCTCGCCGATGCCGACCACGGTGGCGGAAAACGTGGCCAGCGCGCTCACGGCGGCCGATGCCGAGAGCGGCTTCATGGCCAGTCCGGGTCATCGCGACAACATCCTCAATCCCGTGCTCACGCACGTCGGTGTTGGGGTGGCCGTCGGTCGTGAAGAGGGCGGCACCGTGCCGCTTTTCTTCACACAAGTATTTGCCGGGTACGGGCGGTAGCGCCGCCGGCGTGATTCGTGGTAGCAGAGTGCCAATGGACAAGAACGCTAATCGTATCGCCAATCCTTTGCTCGTGGTGGGCTCGGTGGCCCTCGACTCGGTGGAAACTTGTCATGGCAAGCGCGACGAGATCCTGGGCGGTGCCGCGTCCTACTCGTGCTACGCGGCTTCGTTCTTTGCGCCCACGCGGCTGGTCGGTGTGGTGGGAACGGATTTCCCGGCCGAGCACGAGGCCTTCCTGCGCGCGCGCGGCATCGATCTCGGCGGTCTCGAACGTGCCGCTGGCCGTACCTTTCGCTGGGCCGGGCGCTACGCCGACGATTTCAACACGCGCACGACGCTGGACACGCAGCTCAACGTGTTCGAATCGTTCCGCCCGAAGCTGCCGGCCGCGTGGTCGGAATCGCCGTTCGTCTTTCTCGCCAACATCGATCCGGTACTGCAGCTCGATGTCCTTAATCAAGTGAAGCGTCCGCGCTTCTCGGCTTGCGATACCATGAACTTCTGGATTTCCGGCAAGCGGGTCGAGCTTTTGCGCGTGCTCGAGCGGGTGGACATGGTTCTGCTCAACGACGAGGAAGCGCGGCAGCTGGCCGGCAAGTCGAGCTTGTCGGACGCCGCCCGCGCCATCGCGGCGCTCGGCCCGAAAGCCGTCGTGATCAAGCGCGGCGACGCCGGAGCGTTGCTGTTTCAGGGTGACGACGTGTTCGCCGCGCCGGCTTTTCCTCTCGACAACGTGGCCGATCCGACGGGAGCCGGGGATTCGTTTGCCGGTGGATTCATGGGCTATCTCGCCCGAACGGGCGAAACCTCGCCCGCGAGCGTGCGCTCGGCGCTGGTGGCGGGAACGGTGCTGGCTTCGTTCTGCGTGGAAGACTTCAGCCTCGATCGTTTCCGCACCCTGGACGCCGCCGCCATTCGCCAGCGCATCGGCGCGTACGCGAGCTTGGTGCGCTTCGAAGCTCCCCAGTTATAGCCGGATTCGCTCCAGCAGGTAGCGCAGGACGGGCGCCACGTGCAGCGCCTGAATCATGTCGCCGCGATCGATGAGCGCCGCCAGCTCCTGGACCTTGACGAGATGCACGCGGAGATCTTCGGTCTGCTCGGGTTCGGCCGGACGAACCTGCTCGACTCCAAGCGCGAGATACGTGCCGGTCATATTGTTCTGCAGCGCCGGGTTGGCCGACAGATTCATCAGCATGCGCCACGAACCGCCGCCGAAGCCGGTTTCTTCCAGAAGCTCGCGCTTGGCCGCCGCCTCCATGGATTCGCCCGCCTCGCTCACGCCGGCCGGCAGCTCGTAGTGGACTGCGCCAATCCCCGGGCGGAATTGGCGCACGAGCACGCAATCATCGTCCTTCGTCACGGCGACGACATTGACCCACGGCGGATATTCCGAGATCCAGTACTCGGGGATTTCGCGCCCGCTGGGCAGGCGAAAACATTGCTGGCGCAGGACGAGCCACGGCGGCTTGCGGAAAAGGTAGTGCGGACCGATGCACTGCCAAGGCTTTGGGTCGTCGGGGAATTGCTGCGCCACTTGGGCAGTATTCAGGATCGCACCAACCGCTGCAAGGTTGCTGGAAGCTGGCATAATTTGGAGTACCCTACGGGGCTGCTGCCGTGAGTGAAAAACGCGACTATTACGAAATCCTAGGAGTCAGCCGCGACGCCGATGCTTCCGAGCTCAAGCGCGCCTATCGCAAGCTGGCTCTTGAGCTGCATCCCGACCGCAACCCGGACAAAGAAGCGGAAGCGAGCTTCAAGGAAGCGTCCGAGGCCTACCAGGTGCTTTCCGACGCGGAGAAGCGCGGGCTTTACGACCGCTTCGGCCACGACGGCCCACGCGGCGGTGGTTTTGGCGGTGGCTTCTCGAACATGGGCGATATTTTCTCCGCGTTCGGCGACATCTTCGGCGACATGTTTGGCGGCTTCGGTGGCGGCTCGCGCGGACCTGCCCGAGGCGCCGATCTGGAGACGCGCGTCGAGCTGACGCTGGCCGAGGTGGCGAAAGGCGTCGCCAAGGAAATCAAGGTTCGCCGCCGAGTCGCGTGCGACGATTGCTCCGGCTCGGGGCCGCGCCGGGAAGCAGTCGCGAGCGTTGCCAGCAGTGCGGTGGCCGTGGTCAGGTCATGCATCAGCAGGGCTTCCTGATGATTCAGAGCACCTGCCCGATTTGTCGCGGCGAGGGGACGATCGTGCGCAAACCGTGCCCGACTTGCCGGGGCAGCGGTCTCAAGCTGGCCGAGGAAAAACTGCAGGTCAGCATTCCGGCTGGCGTCGAGGACGGGTCGACACTGCGCCTTACCGGTCGAGGCGAGGCGGCTCCCGGCGGCGGCCAGCCCGGGAATCTCTACGTGACGTTGCAGGTAGCCGGCGATCCGCGTTTCGAGCGCGACGGCGCCGATCTGCACACGCAAATCGCACTGTCGTTTCCGCAAGCTGCGTTGGGCGCGACGCTGAAGGCACCGAGCTTGGACGGTGACATCGAGGTTGCGGTTCCTGCCGGAACCCAGCCGGGCGATACCCTCAACTTGCGCGGCAAGGGGCTGCCGCGCCTGCAGGGCCGCGGGGTTGGCGATCTGGTTGTGCACTTGCGGCTGGTGGTGCCGAAGTCGCTTTCGCCGGAGCAGGAGCAGTCGTTGCGCGCGTATGCCGGTGTGGGCGGCGACGAGGTGGAGCCGCCGAGCGAGCGAGGCAGCTTCTGGCGCAAAAAGCGGAAGTAGCGGAAGTAGCTGCGCGCGCTCGGACGCTACGTTGCCTTCTTCTTCGATTTGGCGCTCGATTTGCCGTTCGTCTTGCCGTTCGTAGGCGCCGCCGGGAGCTTTTTGTATTCGCGCTTGAGCGTGAAGTTGACGGGCGGCACGGATTTGTCGGACTGGTAGAGCCAGGCGTAGGTGAGATAGCTCGCCAGCACCCGTTTGGTGTAGCCGCGCGTTTCATCGAAGGGAATGGTTTCGATGAATTCGTCGAGCTCGAGATCGCCCCGTTCGCGCAGCCAGCGATCCACGCCGCCTTCGCCGGCGTTGTAGCCACTGATGACGAGCGGAACCATACCTTCGTAGTGTTCGAGCAAGAAGGCCAGGAACTGCGAGCCCACCTCGACGTTCTTGTCGGGATCGAAAAGGGCTTCGCGGGTCACGGGCCATTTGGCAAATCGCTGGGCCGTGCGAGTCATCAGTTGGGTCAGCCCGAGCGCGTTGGCGAAGGATTCGGCGCGCGGATAGAACGAGCTTTCTTCGCGCATGATGGCCCATTGCAAAGCTTCGGGGACCTTGTTCGTGTGGCAGTGCTTGCGAACCACGTCGACGAACGCTTTGGGATAGGCGAGGCGCCACTCGGCTTCGGGCTCGCCACCGTCCGGATAGCGGCGCCGGAACGATGGCAACGTGTAGCGAGGCACGGCGTGGGATGCGTTCCACTGGCCACTGCGATCGAGAAGAATTGCGGTGATCCACAGCACGTCCTTGGGACCTGCGGACGTGCTGTCGCTCTTGGTCTGGCCGGTTTGCAAGCCGAGCTTGGTGAGCTCTCGTCGCGCTTCGCTGCCGAGACCCATGCGCGCAAACTCCACGGCGCGCAGGAAGCCAGGCTCGCCGAAGATCGCCTGTTTTTCGAATTTCCACGGCGATTTCTTGTCGATGTCGCCCATGTGCTTGCGCAACTCGCGCAAAAGTTGCGTGCGGATTTCGGGAGACGATCGGCGCAGCCGTTCGAAGGCGAACAGCGTGTAGACCGACAATGGGTACTCGCGAATCGCTTGTTCGTAGGCCGCGCGCGCTTTTTTGTGTTCGCCTTTCTTTTCGAAGATGCGCGCTTTCCAGTAGAGCGCACGGCCTTCGGCGTACCAGATGTCTTCGTGCGGGTAGCGGCGCAGATTCTCGTCGAGCCAGTGCAGGGCCTTGTCGTAGTCGCGCTGTCG
>CAZTTW010000203.1:0-7496 GCA_964616265.1 uncultured Myxococcales bacterium
GGTATTTGTAGCGCTCATGTTCGCACCTTTGTTGATTTCGTTTTGCGGCCACTCCGTATCGCCTTCACAGCAAGACGACCGGAGCTTTTGTCATAGCTCATGACGGGCGCTTTGGCTCGCTCTCCACAAGCGAGCCGAGCGCCCCAGAATCCTTCACGGAGACGATCGTAGCGCTTCGCGCGGTCCGGCTCGGTCCGTCCGCGGAGTCGACACATCGCACCGAGACGCTGCCGAAGTCCATCCAGCCCACCCCGCAGGTGGCATCTCTCGCGATGCTTTCCAGGTGGTTATTGGACGCCATGATATTCTCCCCTTCTGGCCAAACGGCGCGCGCACAACTGGGGTCGACGCTTGCCCCGATTACCCAACTGATGGCCGTCAGGCGGTAGCACGATGAAGACAAGAGCCCTCGATGTCAACTGCAAAAAATAGCGGTTGGCAGTCGGCTCCACAGGCTTTCGCAGTGTCGGTTCAATGAACGATTTTCGTGACAATTTCGGCAGCCACAGAGCAATAGAAGACGGTGGAGTGTCGGCTGATTCCTGGTCTCATAACGTCGTCCGGAAAAGTCTCGGTACCCGACAACCGGTGACTAGGATCCGCCACAGTCCGACCATGACGTGATTGCTGTCTAAGCAACACCAACGAAGCCGGTGGCTCGCGCCAATCCCTGATCCCAATCGACAGATCGCCGAAGCGTGAGGCGCGCCGGTTGACAGAACGTCCACGCATCAGACATCCTGCTTCACCAATTCAAGTCAGAGGAGATGGGCATGAATCCAAACAACACCCCCAAGGCTATTGAGAGCGGCGAAACTGCGCTCGGTATCGAGTTCGGCTCCACGCGAATCAAGGCCGTCCTGATCGGCGCGGACCATTCGCCGATCGCCTCGGGAAGCTACGACTGGGAAAACCGGTACGAAAACGGCGTTTGGACCTACCACCTCGAAGATGTCTGGACCGGCCTGCAGGAAAGTTTTCGGCAGCTCCGCAGTGACGTTCAGTCCAAGTACAACGTTCCACTCAAGACCGTCGGCTCCATCGGCTTTTCCGCGATGATGCACGGCTATCTCGCGTTCGACAAAAAAGGAAAGCTACTCGTCCCGTTCCGAACCTGGCGAAACACCACCACAGGCAAAGCGGCGGAGCAACTGACCAAGCTCTTCCAATTCAGTATTCCCCAGCGCTGGAGCATCGCGCACCTGTATCAGGCCATCTTGAACAAAGAGCCTCACATTCGCGACATCCAGTTCCAGACCACGCTGGCGGGCTATGTCCATCGCAAGCTGACGGGACAGAAAGTACTGGGCGTCGGCGAAGCCTCGGGCATGTTCCCCATCGATAGCAAGACCAACAACTACGATGCGCGAATGCTCAAGGCGTTCAACGGAAAGCTCAAGGCCAGAAAGATTCCGTGGAAGCTCGAGGAGATCTTGCCCAAGGTGCTGATGGCAGGAGACTCCGCCGGCACGCTCACCGAGGAAGGCGCCAAGCTGCTCGACCCGACCGGCCAGCTATCGGCTGGCATTCCACTTTGTCCGCCCGAGGGCGACGCCGGCACGGGCATGGTTGCCACCAACAGCGTTGCAGAGCGCACCGGAAACGTATCCGCGGGAACCTCCGTGTTCGCCATGATCGTGCTCGAAAAGCCGCTTTCGAAGCTGTATCCCGAAATCGATATGGTCACCACGCCGACCGGCAAGCCGGTAGCGATGGTCCACAGCAACAACTGCACCTCCGACCTCAACGCATGGGTCGCGCTGTTCAAGGAATTCACCCAAGCGCTGGGCGTCGACACCAGCGAATCGAAGCTGTTCGAGATGCTGTACACGAAGGGCCTGGCCGGCGATGCCGATTGCGGTGGACTGCTCGCCTACAACTATTTCTCCGGCGAGCACCTCACGCACCTTGCGGAAGGCCGGCCGCTCTTCGTCCGGGCTCCGGAAAGTCGTTTCACGCTCGCGAACTTCATGCGCACGCATTTGTTCTCGGCACTTGGTGCTCTGAAGATCGGCCTCGCCATCTTCGACAAGGAAAAGGTCAAGATCGAACAAGTCCTCGGCCACGGCGGCTTCTTCAAGACCAAGGATGTGGGCCAAAAGATCATGGCAGCGGCGATGAACGTCCCCGTCTCCGTGATGGAAACTGCTGGGGAAGGCGGAGCATGGGGCATGGCACTGTTGGCTTCGTACATGCTTCGCAAGACGGCAAAGGAAACTCTCGAAGCGTATCTCACCGACAAGGTCTTTGCGGGTCAGCAGGGAACGACCATCGCGCCAGATCCCAAGGACGTCACGGGCTTCGCCGCGTTCATGGAGCGCTACAAGAAAGGCATGGCCATCGAGAAGGCCGCCGTGAACAACCTCAAGGCGTAGCGCCCAATCCGGCAAACAAGCTCGACAAAGCGAGGTTGACCGAAAAGCCGCGAATTTGCGCCATCGGCGCCGACATTCACCGACGACGATGTCGGGAGATTGTCATTTATTCATCATAGTTGGCGCGTGCTGTTGCGGGACTCGAGTGGGTCTGCGATCAGTTGATAGCAATGTCTTCTTTTGCTCCAGAGCTGCCCACTTCGCCGAAATCGCCCAAACAACTGCGCAACATCCTGTTCTCCGCGGTCATCGGTCCCCATGGAGTCGACGGCCCGCACAGTCGGTACAAGAATCCGATGAGCCTCCTCAACAACCAGGTCACGCGGGGGCAGCGGCACTACACGGTCCAGATGTTCTCGCGGACCTTCGCCTACGACCTGTTCGGCGCAAATCTCGACGCCAACGTCGCGGTACTGGATTTTCCTTCCGAGAGCCAGCTGCGGGCGAAGCTCGTCGAACGCCCTTGGGATCGCGTTGGCCTTTCAGGCATCATGGCCAACTTCGAAAAGGTCCTCGTCACCTGGCGAATAGTGCGCGAAACGCTGCCGAGGGTTCCCATCGACATCGGCGGCCATGTGGTCAACGACGACGAAGTCACCCAAGAGCTGATCGAGCGGATGCTGGCGGCCGTTCCCGGCGAAACCTTCAACGTTTGGGAGCCCTCGTTCGAGAATCCGGCATCGGTCGGTCTGTCGGACTGGTTGCGGGAGCGCAACTGCGAAGGCGGCGGCGTGACCTTCGTCAAGCGTGACGGCCTCGAGTACTACGCAAGGATGCCAGGCGTCGGCCTCAAGGACGAGAACATCGTCCATGCGCCGCTCGTGGATGCCACCTTCGACAAGCGCGCGCTCGGCTTCAAGGTGCCCGAGCTATCGGCCGGGCTGATCATCCCCGACGTGGGCTGTCCGATGCGCTGTAACTTTTGCACGACCTCGGCCAAGTTCGACGGCAAGTTCGTCAAATTCCTCCATTCCGCCGAAGATATCTTGTCGGTCGCAGACGCTCAGGCGGCACGCGGGGCAAGCGAGATGTTCGTCATGTCGGAGAATTTTTCGCTCGACACCAAGCGTGCCCTCGCGCTGCTCAAGCTGATGGAGGAGCAACGTAAGCCGTACCGCTACGCCGTGTTCTCGTCGGCAGATGCGCTGCTACGGCTGGGCGTCGAGAATATCGTCAAGCTCGGCTACAGCTTCATCTGGATTGGCCTCGAGGAGTCCTCGGGGACGACCTACAAAAAGATGGACGGAATCGGTCTTCGCGACCTCATCGCGCAACTGCAGAGCCACGGCGTCGAGGTCTTGGGCTCGACCATTTTGGGATTTCCGCACCAGCAAGCCGAAGACCTCGACCGGGAGATCGAACACGCACTTTCCTACGGCTGCACCTACAACCAATTCATGCTGTACATCGCGATGCCCGGCACTTCGCTGTGGAAGCAGATGAAGACGGAACGTCGGCTCAAAGAAGGATTCACCTGGTCCGATATCCACGGCCAGCACGTGCAAAACTGGCACCACGCGTTCCTCTCGGATGAAGTGATCGGCGAAAAAATCGACCACGCATTCGAGCGCGATTTCGAGGTGCTCGGCCCGTCCATCCTGCGCATGATCCAGACCCACTACGATGGTTATCGCAACACCGCGGATTGGGACCATGAATTGGTGCAAATGCGGCGCGCGGAAATGCGAAAGAAATTCCCCTTCTACGCCATGCTAGTCGAAGCCATGCGCCGAGATCTAAAGCGCCTAGGCAACGCCACGCACGAGCAAGCACGCAACCTGCGCGATCGACTGATCGAAGAGTGCGGCTGGAAGGCAAGGCTCGCAGCCATGTTCGGCGGTCGCTTCGTCGCGCACCGATTGAAGGCCGAGCAGCGCCGACACGAGCGCTCAGTAGAGCTGCGACAGGCTCCCGAACCGCAGTGCTTGGTGACCCACTACGGAACGTTCGAGATGCGCGCCTCACCGAACCTGCCGGCTCCCGGCCCCACGCCCGAGTGCGTGGCGGTCGTGCGTCCCCGGATCGGCGTAAGCGGGAGTCGCGTCGCCTCGCTGCCGGGTACGGTTCGAGTCCGACCAGGACACGTCTTGCAACCTCAGTGCTGCGAAGTCGAACTATAGAAGACCGCATCAAAACGGAGGCCGACACTTGGATTTGCCTCCATTTGCGTCATTCCAGTTGCGATTCACGAATAGACAATTCTTCGCACATCGCGACCATCGCCACGTAGAATTCGCACTCGTAGCCTCCTTATAAGTAAGTGCCATGGTCATCCGACCAAGGGATCGGCTCCGAGTGACTGCCGCTCCCCAAAGATGACGCGCTTTGCGCCTCTCAACTGTCCTGCTAGGAGGTCCTTCTGTGATAAGCCGAGTGATTTCTGGGATTGGTATCGGCCTTGTGGCGCTTGCAGCATGCAGCACCAAGGATCAGGGAGGGACGCAGACCGGAGGCAGTAAGGCGGCTGGCGGTCAACACTCGGGCGGCAGCGGCGCTGGAGGGGCGACCGGCATGGGCGGCGTCCAAAGCAACGGAGGCAACACGACGGCCTCCAGCGGAGCGGGAGGCGGAAGCACGACGGGCCGAGGCGGAGCCGGCGGACAATCAGGTTCAGGCGGAGCGAGTGGCCAGGCCGGCAGCGGAACGGGTGGCCAGGCCGGCGGCGGATCAGGCGGGCAAGCCGGCAGTGGAACCGCTGGCGCGGGATCAGGTGGCCAAGCCGGCAGCGGAATGGGCGGAAGTGCTTCGGGGGGATCCGCCGGCACCTCTACGTTGATCAATACGTACGACGGAGCGCGCGCGACGACCGTCAGCTTCGACCTTGGTTGGAAGTTCCACCTCGGCGAGGCGAGCGGTGCACAGGCAACGACCTTCGACGATTCGTCCTGGACGAAAGTGGATGTGCCCCACGATTGGAGCATTTCACTGGCGTTCAACCAGAGCTCGGCAGCTACCTACGAGGGAGGATACCTCGATGGCGGCGTGGGCTGGTACCGAAAGACCTTCGACTTGCCCGCCGCGAGCTCAGGCCAGAGGGTCGTCGTCCAGTTCGATGGAATCTACATGGACAGCACCGTGTACCTTAACGGCACGCAGATCGGAGCCCGTCCGTACGGATATTCGTCCTTCGAATGCGATTTCACGGCCAACGCGAAATTCGGCGGCTCGAACGTGCTCGCCGTGAGGGCCAACAACCAGCAGCCGAGCAGCCGCTGGTACTCGGGCAGCGGCATTTATCGTCACACGTGGCTCAAGACGGTAAATCCGGTGCACGTGGCGTACACCGGCACGCGCGTGACGACGCCGCAGGTGTCGACCTCGAGCGCGACCGTGAACATTGCAGCGACGATCAAGAACGACGGAACGACCGACCAATCGGCGACCGTGGCGAGCTCGGTGCGCGACGCTTCAGGAGCAGAAGTGGGCAAAGGCTCGTCGGCGGCGACCTCGGTGACGGCAGGGAAGACGGCCGATGTGAGCCATACCGTGACAGTGGCCAATCCCAAGCTCTGGTCGACCTCGTCGCCAACCATGTACTCGGTGGTCACGACGGTGTCAGTCGGCGGTACCGTGGTCGACACGTACACCACGCCGTTTGGTATTCGCACCTTCGCATTCGACGCGAACACGGGGCTCACGTTGAACGGCGCGAAAATTAAAATCAATGGCTTGTGCAATCACCACGACCTCGGAGCCCTGGGCGCGGCGGTCAACTATCGTGCCATCGAGAAGCGGCTCCAGATCCTCAAGGACATGGGCGCCAACGGGCTTCGCACATCTCACAATCCGCCCGCGCCCGAGCTACTTGATATCGCCGATCGCCTCGGCTTCCTGGTCATGGATGAGGCCTTCGACTGTTGGTACAACGGGAAGCATACCTACGACTACGGGCGATTCTTCAAGACCTGGGCCAACACCGACATCACCGACATGGCCGCCCGCGATCTCAATCACCCGAGCATCATCATTTGGAGCATCGCCAACGAGGTGGGTGAAACCAGCGATTCTGCGACCGTCAAGCAGCTAATGGACGCCATCCACACCAAAGACACGACACGCCCAATCGGTCAGGCGCTTGCGGCGTGGGCAGCAGCGGATACCGCGGCGGTGGGATTGGAAGACGTGGTGGGGATCAACTATGCGCCGGATCGATACGACTCGATTCACACGGCGCACCCCACGTGGAAGATGTTTGGCAGCGAAACCTCCTCGGCCTTGCGCAGTCGAGGCGTGTACAACGGCAGCAACAATCAGTGCTCCTCGTACGACGACCAGGCGGCTGGCTGGGGACAAACCGCGGAGGTCTCGTGGAAGAACGTCAACACGCGCGACTGGATCGCCGGCGAATATATCTGGACGGGCTTCGACTACATCGGCGAGCCAACGCCCTACGAATGGCCATCGAAGAGCGCGTACTTCGGAATCATCGACACAGCGACCTTCCCCAAGGACGTCTACTACTTCTATCAGAGCAAGTGGAACGCCAGCGGGCCCACTATGGTCCACATCGTTCCGATGAACTGGACGAACTGGACGGCAGGACAAGCCGTGAAAGTCTTCGTCTACAGCAACGCCGACAGTGTCGAGCTGTTTCTCAACGACAAATCCCAGGGCTCCAAGACCGTGGACCCGAGCGTCTCCAAGCTTCAGTGGTCGGTGCCGTTCGCGACCGGCACGCTCGAGGCCAGGGCCACCAAGGGAGGCGCGGTGGTCGCGACCGACACCCTGAAGACAGCCGGCGCCGCCGCGGCTCTGGCAATGAAGGCCGATCGTGCTTCGATCACGGCGGACGGACGCGATCTGTCCTTCGTCGAGGTGGACATCGTGGACGCCCAAGGGGTGATCGTCCCGCAAGCCAAGAACCAAGTCGACTTCACCATCAGCGGTCCCGGCGCTATCGTGGGTCTTGACGGTGGAGACTCCACGAACCACGACTCTTACAAGGGCACCTCGCATGCCGCTTTCAGCGGCAAGCTGATGGCCATCGTTCAATCGACAACAACCGGCGGCACGGTCACGCTCAAGGCAACGTCCGGATCGCTGACGAGCGGCTCGGTGGACATCACTACCAAGACGCCATAGGCGACCGCGTTGGCGGAGGTGGGCTTTGCCCACCGAAGC
>CAZTTW010000204.1:0-7474 GCA_964616265.1 uncultured Myxococcales bacterium
GTGGCTTCGAGCGTGCTCAGCCCACCCATGCCCGAGCCGATGAAGCAGCCGGTGCGCTCGCAAAGCTCGCCTTCGATGCGTAAGCCGGCGTCATCCATGGCCATGGTCCCGGCGGCCATGCTGTACTGGATGAAGGGATCCGACATGGACGCTTTGGCGTCGCGCGCGGAAATCCAGCGGGTCGGAACGAAATCTTTGACCTCGCCCGCAAATCGCGTACTGAAGTTGCTGGCGTCGAAACGGGTGATAGGCCCAATCCCGGAAATGCCGCCGAGCAGCGCCTTCCAGGTTTCTTCGGTACCGATCCCGACGGGGGTGACCAGACCGATTCCGGTCACCGCTACCCTGCGAGACATGACCGCTACTTGGCGCGCGCCTTGACGTAGTTGACGACGTCACCGACGGTCTTGATCTTCTCTGCGTCCTCGTCGGGAATTTCGAGCCCAAAGGCCTCTTCGATCGCAAGGACGAGCTCGACGACGGACAGCGAGTCCGCCTTGAGATCATCCATGAACTGGGATTTCAGGGTGATCTTGTCTGCCGCAATTTCGAACTGGTCAGCGACGATCTTGATGACCTTCTCTTCGATGTTCTCAGCCATTTCTCGGATCCTCTTCTTACAACAGTTACAGGGGCTTTCGTGAAAGGATAGGTTACATGAAAAGACCGCCGTTGACCCGCAGGACCTGCCCGGTGATGTAGGCGGCGTGCGGCCCGGCCAAGAAGGCGACGGCATGCGCGACGTCGTCGGCGCTGCCGATACGCCCAAGCGGGATGGCTTTCAGCACTTCCTCTTTGCGCGCTTCGGGCATTTCCGACGCGGTCATACCCGTGGCGATGATCCCCGGAGAGACAGCGTTCACCGTCAAGCCGCGCGAAGCATATTCCCGTGCCCAGCTCTTGGTCAGGCCGACGATGCCGGCCTTGGCTGCGGCATAAGGTGCCTGGCCAGCCGAGCCGGCTTCGCCGACCACCGAGGTGATATTGACGATGCGACCGCCGCCGGGCGCGCGCATGAGCGAACGCAAGGCCGCCCGCGTGCAATGGAAGGTGCCGCCCAGGTTGACGTCGATGGCGCGGCGAAAATCCGCGTCCTTGGCGCCAAGAGTGAGTGTGTTCACCGCGACGCCAGCGTTGTTGACCAGGATATGGAGACCGCCGCACGCACCGACGATCTCTTTCATCGCGCTATCGACCGCGGCCGAGTCCGCAACGTCGAACAGCATCGGCAGAGCTTCACCGCCAGCGCTGCGAATGGCGGCCACCGTTTCCGCCGCCGCTTCTTTCTGGCTGCAATAGTTGACCACGACCTTGGCCCCGCGGGCACCAAGCGCCAGAGCGATCGCACGACCGATCCCTCGCGACGCCCCGGTTACGAGC
This sequence comes from uncultured Myxococcales bacterium, assembly GCA_964616265.1. Lineage (GTDB taxonomy): Bacteria > Myxococcota_A > Polyangia > Fen-1088 > Fen-1088 > Fen-1118. The sequence goes on from CAZTTW010000204.1 coordinate 1,381, forward strand.
GCAACCCGGTCCGATAACTCTGCCGCCACGCTACGCCTCCTCGGACGCTGACACTGCGACGTCGGACCACAGAAAGGAATGGGCGACGACCGAGCGCTTGATTTCGCTGCGCAGGTCGATGGTGGCGTACTCGCCAGCGGTCAAGATGGCGTTCTTGATGGCCCGTGCGTCCGAACCGCCGTGACAAACAATCACGACGCCGTCCACGCCGATGAGAGGAGCGCCGCCGGTCTCGGCGTAATCCGATCGGTGTTTGAAGCGACGAAGGGCCGGACGCATGAGCCACGCCCCCAACTTCTCGATGAAGCTGCCGCGCATGACTTCCTCTCGCACGGCTTCGCCGATCCACTCGACCACGCCCTCGCAGCCCTTGAGCAGGACGTTCCCCGTGAATCCGTCGGTCACGACCACGTCGGCTGTGCCTTTGAAAATATCGCGCCCCTCGACGTAGCCGATGAAATCGAACTCGGCGCCGGTGCCCGCGGGATTGCTTCGGCTGAGCAATTTGAACGTCTCGCGGGTGAGAACCGTTCCCTTTTGCTCTTCGGTACCGTTCGACAAAATGCCCACCCGCGGGCGGGGCTTCTTGTGCTGCAGCCGAGCGTAGGTCGCGCCGAGCACGGCGAACTGGGCCAGCACCGACGGGCGCAAATCCACGTTGGCGCCCATGTCGAGAAGCGCGCACTGCCCGGTGCGAGTCGGAAACGTGGTGACGATGGCGGGGCGTTCGACCGCGCCAATGCGGCCAAGAACGATGAGCGCGCCCGCCATGAGCGCGCCCGAGTTTCCAGCAGAAATGACCGCGTCCACCTCGCCGGCCTTGGCCATGTCGAAGCACACGCGCAGCGAGGACGCCTTCTTGTGACGAAAGGCAATCGCAGGCGCCTCGTCCATGCCGACGGTGTCCGGGGCATGACGAATCTGAATGCGCTCGAGTGGTGCCGCCGGGCCGGCTTCGCCGAGCACCTGGCGAAGGCGGGGCTCTTCTCCAACTAGCACGACGTCGAGGGCACTCGACGCGACCGCCGAGAGGACGCCCTCGATCTCGACGCGAGGTGCTCCATCCGAGCCCATCGCGTCGACAGCGATCCGGATCTTGCTCAGGAGCTCTCCTCTTCGCTCTGCTCGACGACCAGGCGATCTTTGTAATAGCCACACGCCGTGCACACCTGGTGGGACAGGCGCGCCTCGCCGCAACGGGGACAAGGCACGAAATGCGGCACGGGCTGCTTCATGACCTGGGCGCGGCGGATTGCCGAGCGGGACTTGGATTGACGTCTCTTGGGAACTGCCATTTTAGCCTCTCTGCTGTTTCGGGAAGGAGCCCGCGGCAAGCGGGACGAAGGTCATCGGTTCGGTGGGCTGTCTTGTTACTACTGAAGCTTGATTTTTGCCAGCGCTGCGAGCTTAGAAGTCTCGATCGCCTGCTTTTCGCAGTCACAGGGCGTTAGATTCCGGTTGCCTCCGCAACTCGGGCAGATACCCGCGCAATCCTCCCGGCAAATGGGCGACATGGGCACCGCGAGCAGTATTTCATCGCGGATGGGGGGACCTAGGTCGATCACGCCGTGCTCGAAGGGCAGGACGTCGTCGCCGAGGTCGTCGTCGCCCTCGTCGTCGCTGGGGGCATCCTCGACGAAGTTCACCGCCATGGGCGAGTCACTCGCGATCGGCGCGGGCTCCAAACACCGGGCGCAGGCGGCCGTGAGTGTTCCATGCAATGTGCCACGGAGGAGATACCCTTGCCCGGCAGGTTCAAGGCGGCCCTCGAAACGCAACCCATCGTCGCCTAACCCGATCGACGTCTCAGAGCACTCGGAGGTCAGCCACGCCTGGTTGACCGATACGCTCAGGTCGAGCCCGCCTTCACCGATATCTTTGATTTTGTAGCGCATAACCAACCCGTTCCCTAGGAAACAGGGAACCCGTAACTATAGGGTTAGCCACCCGCGCGTCAAGCTCAAGCTACTTGCTCGCGGAAGAGGCGGCGCTGCCTCCGCCGAATAGCAAGAGCGACTTGAGGTCTTCGTCGTTGAACACCAGCTGAAGCCCCAAGAACCAGTCGAAGAAGCCGCCCGCCGCGCCCTGCGTTCGCACGTAGTTGAGCACGTCGTCTACGCCCCCTACGAGGTGAACCATTTGTTTGTACACAGCAAGATACGCGCGACCGGTGACGCGAGGGTATTGATTCGAACGCATGTCGAAGACGTCCGCACTGAGCATCAGACGATCGTCAAACAGATAAAGGTCGGCACCGAAACCACCCGTCGATTCCTTGATACCGAAGCGCCCGACGAATGGGCCGATACGTTTGCCGAACTGGAACGTCAGCCGAAGCTGCTCGGTGGTCGTGATCGTGTCGGTCAGCGAGGTGCCGTTAGAGCCCTCAGAATAGACCTGCGACGCTGTCCTATAGCCGCGAGGATCATCGACGATCTCGATCAGATAGAACTTGTCCGGCCTGGGCATCAGTGTGACCGCCAAGTACGACTTGAACGTGTGGGCCAAGTAGTTGTACTCGCTACGCAGGCCGACGATGGTCTGTAGGCGGGTCACGCCGTGTAGAAGAGTGTTTGCATCGTCGGTGATGCTGTCCAAGTTCTTGGCCACCGTATCGTCGTTGAGGAGATGGCCAACCGTGCCCTCGCCCTCGGCCATCTTGCCCGTGATCTTTTCGACGTGGTTCAGCGACTTGTCGAGGCTGTCGACGCTGCGCTGGAGCTTCTGCAGCGACGAACGCAGATCCTCGCCGGCGCCCGAAACCTGGCCCTGGGTGGTGCCGACGAGCCCCTTGATACCTTCGGTAATCTCGCGGACGTTATGCAAGGCCACGCGGACGTCGTCCGCTTCGGACTTGGTGACGCCTTGAACGGTCGCCGCAATCTCGTCCATACGGCCAAGCAGGCGCTCGACGATGACCGAGTTACGCTCGATCATCTGGTTGGTATTGTTTGCGAGATCCTTGACCGGCCCCGAGGTCAGCCCTTTCACGTCTTCGAGAATGGCCTTGAGCACCGGCAGGATCGTGCTCACCGAATCCATGATGGCACCCATCTCGGCCGGCTCGGTGACCATCTTGATCTGGTCGCCTTCCTTGAGCGGGGCGACCTCGACCTTCTGGCCATTTTGCATGACGAACGGCGTGCCCGGATCGATATCGAGGTAGTACTCGCCGAGGAGCGACGCAGACCTCTTGCCGATGATCGCGTTCGTGTAGAGGTGAATTCCAGGATCGATACGCAAGTAGACCTTCGCCTTGCCTGATTCCTGATCGAGCACGCGATCCTCGACCTGGCCTACGCGCAAGCCAGCGGAAAGCACCCGCGTCTTCTCGTAGATGCCGAGGGCGTTGGTGAACAACGCATAGACACGATAGCCCTTGCCGCCGCTGCGCTCGGAGGTGTACTGGAACAGCAGGTAGCTCGACGCCAAGATGACCAGCGTGAGCGCGCCGACGGTAACCGCGGCCAGGCTTCTTCTCACGAGGCGCCTCCCTCAAAGTGTACGGCGCCGGAAGTCTCGACGAATTCCCTCAAGACGGGATGGGGCGCCGCAAGGATTTCGGCGCGCGGCCCGTTCGCCACGATGACACCTTCGTAAAGCATGGCGATGCGGTCGCCAATACGGAAGGTGGACGCCATGTCGTGCGAAATGACGACGGAGGTGACGCCAAATTCGTCTGCGGTGCGCCTAATCATCTGGTCGACATTCTTAGTTGCGATGGGGTCGAGCCCGGTCGTGGGCTCATCGTAAAGGAGTATCTCGGGACGGTCGATGAGTGCTCTGGCGAGACCCACGCGCTTTCGCATACCACCAGAAAGCTCGGCAGGAAACTTCTCTTCGATGCCGGTCACGCTGGCCAGGTCCAAACGCTCGAGCAGCGCCCGCACCCGGTCGAGGACTTCCTTCTTGGGCAGCCGGTACCGTTCGAGCAAGGGAAACGCGATGTTTTCGACGACATTGAGCGAGTCGAAGAGCGCGGCGTACTGGAAAACCATGCCGAATTTGCGTTGAATCTTGGCGATGGCGACGTCGCCTAGACCAATGATGTCCTCGCCGTCGACGTAGATGTGCCCGCTATCGGGCGCCAGCAAGCCCATGAGGTGCTTCATCAGGACCGACTTCCCCTGCCCCGACCCGCCAATGATGATGTTGATTTTCCCGCGCTCGATATCGAGGTTGACCCCGCGCAGGACCTGCTGCAGCCCGAAGGACTTGCGCAAATCCTGGATGCGAATCTGCCAGCGGTCATCTCGGTCTTGCCGACCTTGAACGGCATTGGCCACTTAGAGACCACCGTAGGGAAAAAGCGCGTTCATGATTTGGATAAGGAAATAGTCGAGGACCAGAACCGTCACCGAAGTCGAAACGACCGCTCGCGTGGTTGCCAGGCCGACCTCCTTGGCACCCCCACGAACGTTCAGCCCCTGGTAGCACGAGCAGGTCGCCATGGTCAGGCCGAAAAAGAAAGCCTTGATGAGACCTTCGACATAGTCGATGGGATCCACGCCGTGACGGAAGAGCGCAAGAACTTGGCCGAGGTCGATCTGGTAGGACCAGATGGCAACCACGTACACGCCCATCAGGCCGACGATGTTGAAGACCATGGTCATCACCGGCAGCATCAGGCAGGACGCCACCAGGCGGGGCGTGACCAAGTACTGCACGGGGTTCACGGCGAAGGTCGTCAGAGCGTCGACCTGCTCCGTAATGCGCATGGACGCCAACTCGGTTGCCATCCCCGATCCGGCGCGCGCCGTAATCATGAGGGCGCTGAACACGGGTGCCAGCTCACGCGCTAGCGAAATGCCGACGCCAAAGCCGACGTAGCGCTGCTGCTCGAAGAGAGACAGCGCCAAGATCGCCTGCACCGCCGTCACCGCGCCAGTGAAAAAGCCGACCAGCATGATGATCGGCAAGGACCCCACGCCCACGAACTCCATCTGATCGAAGAACAGGCGGCTGCGAAACGGCCGGCGGAATAGCCACGCCACGGCCCGCGACAGGAGAAGGACATGCTCGCCGAAGGTTCCCACTGCCCCGACGACGGGCGAAAACAGGCGCCCAAGCGTGGCGAGAGCACGAAAGCCGCGATCTGGCGTCGCGGATGGGCTCGAGCTCTCGGCGGTCGGCGTTGCGGCAGAGTCGGTCATAGGGGAGGAGCCCCGGTTCTAGATCCGATCGCCGACGCGAACCAGCGAAGATAGGTATCAGCGTAAAGGAACTGCAAAGTTAGGACGAATCTTCACGCCCAGTAGTTGACGCGTCAATTTATCGATGCCTTCCAGGGCTCTCCGGCGCAAGAGTCGCCCTACCACGCGTGGAATCAGGAAATTCCGGCAGACTTGGCGATTTCGAAGAAGCGCGGCCCGAGGGTCAGTTTGCGCCCCTCCAGGGACAGGACTTGCTGCCGTGCCAAATCCGCCACAATCCGGGAAACGGTTTCACGGCAGGCGCCGATCCGGCTGGCCAGATCTTGCTGCGTTGGAGACCGCGCGATGACCGTGCCCTCCACCGCCTCCTGTCCCTCGTCGCGCGCCAAATTGTAAAGCAAGCGATAGAGGCGATTTTCCACGTCCGAGGTCGCCAGCCCCGACGCCAGGAGCTTCACGCGGTTAAGACGACGCTCGAGGTCGCGAATGAGTGATAGCGCGACCTGTGGAAGAGTTGACAGTGCACTCAGAAATTCATCACGGGGAATGAAGAGCAAAAGGCTGGTTTCGGCAGCGACCAAGCCGTCGCTCGAGGCGCCGCCGTCGGGCAAGAGCACCGCATCTGCGATGAAATCGCCGGAGCGGAAGGTTTCGAGCGTCAGCTCGCGAGCATTGTCGGTGCGCCGAACTGCCCGCAGATTTCCCTTCACGACGAGAATAGCGGCGCCGATCCAGCGGCCTTCGAGGAGAACCTGCTGCCGGGCGCTGTACGAGCACAGGGATGCCGCCATGGACAGGGATGCCAAGGCATTGGGCGGAAAAGCGGCGAACCAGGCTGAACTGCGAAGAGCGCTCATGGCAGGGTGAAAGCTGACCTCCCGCTGGAGGGCACTGTCGGTGCGGATAGAAGCGATGGCATTCATGAAATCCTCCTGTTCAGA
>CAZTTW010000205.1:0-7447 GCA_964616265.1 uncultured Myxococcales bacterium
CGGGCAGGAAGCCGAGTGACGTGTTCGCTTCGATGGTGTCGAGCCCACGGTCCTGCAAGACATACGCGCGCAACTTGTTGGTGAGGCCAATGCCACGCCCCTCGGCCTGCTGGTACAGAATCAGCCCGCGGCCTTCTCGCTCGATCGCAGCCAAAGCGGCGTGCAGCTGATCCCCGCAATCGCAGCGACGGCTGCCAAACGCGTCGCCGGTCAGGCAGGCCGAGTGCAAACGGCAAAGCAGGTTTTCTCCGTCGCCGATCTCGCCTTTGAGCACCACGGTGTGGTCCTTGCCGTCCTTGTTGTTCACGAAACCGAGAATGCGAAAGGCCCCGTAGTCGGTCGGAAAGTCGGCCGATGCAACCAGCTTCACGCACAACTTTTCCGAGCATCCGGCGCACGCAACGTCCGGCGAACAACCCTTCAGCGATTGAATATCGCGCTCGATGATGGCGTTCAGCTGGTCGATTTCGTGCATAGAATTAACCTCAGTCCCTATTCCTGATTGTGTCAACCACGTTGAGCTGATTCTGCAGCGACCCAGGCTTTACGGTGCTTCATGAGGATGAAAGCCCGGCGCAATCAAGTGCGCGAGCCGGGCCGGGTTGCGCACGCCCTGGTTCGCCATCCATCCGTTCGACCGGGCACGCAGCTCGTCGCCGCGACGACCGCCGAGGAGCTCGCCGAGCGCGCGCCGCCCCGACTCCGCGAGCAGCATGGCACCGGCAGCCTCGGCCGTTGCAACGGCGCGCTCGAGGGCCACCAGCCCCTCGTCGCGATTCGTGGCAGGCGTCAGCCAGCGTGCACCGGCCTCGATGGCAGCGCCCATGGCCACGCCCGTCTGATGTTCCGATTTGGCGAGGAAGCGAGCATTCTTGCGTGCCTCTCGCAGCAGAGCCAAGCGCTTTTCCTCGTCCGCTTGTTCGGCCATGCGGAGCGCTACGCGGCCGTGAATGAATGCGGATTCGATGCGTACGCCACTAATCTTGAGCAAGGCCGAGCGACGAAGCTTGGTCTCCTCTTTGCGAAGGTAATCCCATGCCAGGTCCGGCCGGTCGGCATACAGAGCCTGCTCGCAGCGACCGTAAAGATAGAGGAAGTGTTGGATGTGATAGACGCCTGTTGGCCAGGAATCGAGGATGCCGTCGATCTCCTTCGCTGCTCGGGCGGGGTCGTCGCGAACGAGCCACACGATGGACTGATAGGTGCGCAGGTTGGTCGCGAGGTAACGATCGCCCGTGCGATCGGCATCGGCCGTGTACCGATCGAAGCGCTCGCACAGCTCGCGAATACGACCGGAGAGGCGCAGCGAAAAGCACACGAAGGAACGCGTGGTGGCGAGCTCCCAACTCATGCCACGACAGTGAGTCAGGAAGTGCTGCTCGACCGCCAGCAGATCGTTGGCCGCGTCGTCGAACTCGCCGGCGAAGTAGCGCACGATGGCCTTGCACATGCGGGCCACTCCAACGGTGGCCGAATCCGACGAGCGCCGTGCCAGGACCTCGGCCTCGGAAGCAAGCCGCATGGCCCAGCCGAAACGCGCGCCGCCGAGAGCCGCCAGCTGACCCGCGAGCGTCGCAAAGCCCTGCGCGACCCGTCGGATGTCGCCGGTCTTGAGGGCGAGCATCAGGAAGCGCAGAAGGAAATCGTCGGCGCGAAGGGTGTCGACGGCGCTAAGGCCGATGTTCGCGGCCCACAGTACGTCGAGCAGGTGCTTGTCCTCGGCGGAAATGCTGGATGCTGGGCGTTCGACGAAGCCCACACCCCGCAAACGCAGGCGAACGAGTCGCCAGGCCACCGACAGCGCCGCTCGGCGAGGTCCAGGCGCAAGTGCCAGTCCGGTCTCCTTGAGCACTTGCGTGAGCACCGACATGCCGCGAGCAATCTCTCCGCCGCGCAAAAGCTGCTCGGCGGCCAGATGGCGTAGGCGGGAGGCCTGCGTTGGATGACTCCGCTCGGCTGCCTGCTGGTAGGCCTCCGCGGCCGCCACCGCGCGTCCCGAGCTGGCCTGGCAATCGCCGAGCGCTCGGTAAAGCTCGGCGCAAGCGACATCGTCAGTTTCGAGGGCAGCCGCCGTTTGGTAGAGCTGAGCGGCTCGGTCGAAGGCCAACTTGGTCCGCGCCTCGGCAGCGGCTTCGCAGGCGTAACGTTTGGCACGTTCGTGGTCGTCGGCGGACAACCAGAAGCGAGCGAGCATGTCCGTGCGCTCGCGCTCCCATTGCTCCACCGCTTGCGCTAGCTGCACGTGCAATTGGTGCGCGGTTGCTTCGTCAAGGCTGGTCACCACGACTTCGCGAATACGGTCGTGGTACGCCTCGACGACGTCCGAACCTTGGCGTCCTCGGCGACGTACCAGGCTCTGCTCTTCGAGCGCGGAAATGCCAAGCTCCCATGCTTCCGAGCCGAGGGTGAGGCCCGATGCACCAGCCAGCGCTCGCTGGGGCAAGGGATCGCCTGCCAAGGCGATGACCTGCAACAGACGCTGACTTTGCTCGGGCAGATCGCGCACGCGAGCCAAAATCATGCTGTCCAAGCTGAACGCGTTCCCGTCGGCCGTCCCGTCGAGCCCACCGCGGGGCGCGACGTGCGTCCGCAGGTGGTGCACGAGCTCGACGATGAAGAACGGATTCCCCTCCGCCTCCTTGACGGCGGCGTTGGCGATCTGCCGTTTCATGGTCATCGCCATTTCTTCCTCGTCGAGCAAATGGGTGACGAGAGCGAAGGTACTGTCCGGGGAGAGCGCGCCTACCGTGATGGTTTCCAGCCCCGGCTGTTCGACAAATTCGCGCAGCATGGGATCCGCCGCTGCCTGGTCCGCGAGGTTGCGAAAGCTTACGACCAGCATGACGGCTGGCGCTCCCGGCTGCTGGGTGATCGCTCGGAAAAGCGAAAAACTGTCGCGATCCGCCCAGTGCACGTCGTCGATGAAGATGACGATAGGCTGCGTCCGCGCCATGCGGTGCAAAAGCTCGCAACACGCCACGAACGCTTGGTTGCGCAACTCCTTGGCATCGCGTAGCGCCGGCAGGAAGTAACGCTTGTGCTCGGTCAGCTTCAGGCGACGAAGTACGGGAAAAATTTCCGATAGATAGAGGATGCCGTCGGGCAAGACGTAGGCTTGGTCGTCCGCACTCAGGCCGACCAGGCGATAGCTCAGCCCATCGATGACGTTGTCGAACGCCTTGAACGGCAACGTCTCGCGCTCGTGGCATCGCCCGCGCAAGATGAGCGGCGCCGAGGTTGGCCCGCCCGCGTTCTGGATGTCGTCGAGAAACGACTCGACCAAGCACGTCTTGCCGATGCCAGAGCTGCCTTCCACGGCGACCACCGCTAGCTCGCCTTTGCGCATGCGCGCGTACGCGCCGTACAGCACCTGAAGTTCGTTCTCGCGGCCGAGAATGTTGAGTGCGGGAACGGCGATGGGAGTGGGCCTGCGCATGCGCGGCGTTGTCTTGCGGTCGTTGCCCACGCCGAGCCGAACCAGGATTTCTTGACCGAGCGGTCGCTTGAGCGGGTCGCGATGGATAAGCCGCATGCAGAGATCGCTGAGCGACTCATCCGCGCTCGGATTGAGCTCGACAGGCGGAACCGGATCTTCGCTTTGCTTGCGCAAGAGCACGTCGAACATGGCGCCTTCGAACGGGCAACGTCCGGTGAGCACCTCGTAAATCATCGTGCCCACGGCGTACCAGTCGGCCGACGGCAAGCAGCGCTTTTCCAGTGCCTGCTCGGGCGCCATGTAGGCAGGCGTCCCGGAAAAACCTTCGGCCGACACGGTCTCGCTGCCCGTCTGTTTGGCGAGGCCGAAGTCCAAAATAACGACCCGCCCTTCTCCCGTAACCAGAACGTTCGACGGCTTGATGTCGCGGTGGATGCAGCCGGCCTCGTGCATGGCATGGACGCCAGCACACAGTTGCTGCACCGTCTGCAACAAGCAATCGGAATCGAAGTGCATCACCGTCGCGTCGACGGTCGAGTTGCTTCGCGAGCCGAGCAGGAAATGATCGAAGGGCAACCCCGGCACGTACTCCATCGTGAAGAACCACAGCGGACCTTCCGAGATGAGCTCGTAAAGAGTGACCAGATTCGGGTGCTTGACATCCGCGATAGCGCGAAACTCGCGCTTGAACCGGTAAAGCTCGGTACCGCTCGAAAGCTTGAGCGTCTTGAGCGCAACCTCGGTGCCGAGCTGCTCGTCGCGAACCAGATGCACGCTGCCCATCCCGCCCGTACCAAGGAGGCGGATGGGTTTGAATCGGGATGTACCGGAGAAAAACATGGCAGCGGCGGCCAATGGGAACGAGTCGGCGCGGTAAGTTATCACGGAACGAGGCGCAGCGAAGCTCCGCGGCCAACGACGGCGTGGTGACTCGGCCCAAGTGTGCCGACGACGAGACTAGGCTGCTCGACGCGGTGGTCAGGGGGGGCGCAGATTCAGCGCCAGAATTTGCCGTCGGTCGCGTCAACGAGAACGATGTAACTGAACGTTTACAACCGCGCGACGAGAGAAGGGCGATAGTACCGTCCTCGACTATCCGATCATTTCGAGTTGCAGTATCATCGCCGAGCTCAGCCCTTCCAAGCACGCCCCTCTCTGGCTTGCGAGCGAACGATCCATGGCAATTGAACCCGTCAGCCTGCGTCCCTGTCGTGCGCCTGCGTGGTGCCGGACCAAGGCTTATGAGCGGCGCCTCTCGTGTCGAAGGTGGTGGCAGCATGAACGCGATTGAAGAACGGGAATCCAGCAACGAGCACGCCCGGATGGTCGACGCCGAGTTCGACATCCATGCCGTGCTGCAAGCCCGAAGCATGCTCAGTCACTTTCAGCCCATCATTTCCATCCGAGAAAAGAAGGTGGTAGGGCTGGAGGCTCTCGTTCGGGCCACCAATCCAGGCAGCGGCAAGCCCATCTCGGCGAACTACCTCTTCGACGCCGCCGCTCGGCACAAACAGTCGCTTCACCTCGATCGATTGTGTCGGGAATCGGCCATTTCTGGCTTTGCCAAGCTGGCCCACCTCGATCCCGACTTGATTCTTTTCGTCAACGTCGACGTCTCCAGCCTCAGTCGTTCGGCCGCCGAGTCCGACGCCCTCATTCGGTTGACGGAAGAGTACGGCATCCCGTCAGAACGCGTGGTCATCGAGATCATCGAGTCCAAGATCGACGATGCGGCGGCCTTGCAGCACTTTGTCGCCAACCATCGCAAGCGAGGGTTTCTGATCGCTCTCGATGACATGGGCGCCGGCCATTCCAATCTGGAACGCATTCCCAGCATCAAGCCCGACATCATCAAGCTGGACCGCTCGCTGATCCAAAACATCGACCGCGAGTACCACAAGCAAGAGCTGTTCGACTTCTTCATCAAGCTCGCGCACCGGATCGGCGTCTTCGTGGTCGTGGAAGGCATCGAGACCGAGGGCGAGGCGCTGACCTGCCTAGAGCGCGGCGCGGATCTCGTCCAGGGGTTCTATTTTGCGTATCCGCAGCCAGCCGCGCGCAGGTGCCTGGAAAGCGGCCTCGACTACGCCAGCCGGTTGCGCGCGGTGCTGACCGATCATTTGGTAGAGCGATTCACGCAGCGCAAGCTGATGTACAAGCAGTTCAACGATATCGCCAGTCGTATTACCGCGGTGATCGAAATGAGTGAGCCATCGTCGTACGAGATCATGCTGGAGCATGCACTCAAGCGGTTTCCGCTCGCCGAATGTGGCTACGTCATCCACGAATCGGGTCGCCAGCTCACACGAACCGTCTTCAATCCCAGCTGCGTTCAGCGACGACGCACGCCGCTTTTCGGTCCGGCTCCGGCGGGCGGAAACCAGAGCGCGAAGGACTACTTCATGTATGTCGGCAAGAATCAACGCCACTACGTCACGCGTCCCTATGTATCGGTTGCCACCGGCAACGTCTGCGTGACCATTTCCAATCGGGTCAGCCTGAGCTCGGGCGAATCCTGCGTCGTCTGCGTGGACATCCACCTTTCCCAGGATCTCTAGAACAGCAAACAAGCCGCAAGCACGCTTCCGCTCACGGCGTACGCGGAGCGCGTCCCGGAAATCCACTTTCGGCGCGGTCCGTTCGTTTTTCGTACCCTTGGCGTCCCAAATGAAGAATGATTCGAGCCGCGAGGAGACGCATGAACAGTACCATGCTTGCAGGGTTGTCCCTTATCGATGCCACCGGCCTATCTATTTTGGCCGCCACGGCGTTCACCCTATTACTTGGCATCACCGCCAACCTGTGGCTGCGCGGTCGCTTCGCGGCGATCGAGAAAGAAGTTCGCCACGCCCAAGCCGACGGCGGCTTCTCCACGCCCGTGCTCCGTCACATCGTTAGTGATGCCGCCGACGCAGCCGCCGGCGCGGGCGAGGTGAACAGCCAGGCCATCATCGAAGACTGCTTCCACACCGACCTGCGGGGGATGCTGCTCGCCGAGCGCTTCCTCCGCGGTGCCACGGGCCTCGTCATCATTCTCGGCTTGCTCGGCACGTTCTACGGGCTGACCCTTTCCATCGGCAAGATCGTTCATCTCGTAGCAACGGAAACCGGCGCCGGTACCGATATCGCTCAGGGCGTGAGCCAGGGCCTGACCCAAGCACTTTCGGGCATGGCGGTCGCCTTTTCCAACTCGCTCGTCGGCATTCTGTCTGCCGTCATCCTGACCGTGATCGGCATCCTGTCGAATGTCTCCGACCGACGGAGCGCCGTCATGGTTCAGATCGAGACCTACCTCGATCGGGTGCTTCCCAAGCGGCCTGCCGCGGCTTCCGGCTCTCCCGATGCCCTTGGCCAAACCGTCGCCGTGCTCGGCAATGCCATCGTGCGCTTCGAGGCGGCGCTGCAATCGTTCGCCACGACGACCAAGGACTTCCACGAATTCAATGCCCATCTGAAAGACAACGTCCAGCGCCTCAGCCTCACCTTTGCCGACCTTCGCGATTCTCTGAAATCGCAGATGTTGGCCACCGGCCCGACCCGGAAGATCTAGGAGAGCTGCGTGCGAACCAGACGCCCGTTTCTGTCCGATTCCGATGGCACGCGCGAGATCTGGCCTGCCTTCACCGACGTCATGTCGACCATGGCGCTCATCATGTTCGTGCTGGTCCTTCTGGCCTATGTGCGCAACCTGATCGCGGAAAAGCGCATGGGGGATTTCCAAGCGCGCATCGCCGCCTCGGAGCGGCAGTTGCGCGGCCTGCAAGCCCAGCTGGATGCGGGCCGCGCCGAGCTGGATGCGTCCAAGCGTCTGCTGGCCAGCCAGCAAACCATCGTCGCCGACAGCAATCGTCAACTGACGACCTTGCGCAGCCAACTGCAAAGCATCGCCGTGCTGCGGGTTTCGGTACTGGAAAAGCTGAAGAACGCCATCGAGGCGCAGCTCGGCGGCGGCGCCAGCAAGAGCGACCTCGTCACGATTGGCAACAATGGTGATATTACCGTCAACGAAAG
>CAZTTW010000206.1:0-7431 GCA_964616265.1 uncultured Myxococcales bacterium
TCGCAAACGGCGGCCAAGGCGGCACGAGCCGTCCGGCAAACGGCGGGAGCGGTGGCTCGATGGGCTCGGGCGTGACCTCCGTCGGCACGGATCGCTTTGGCATCGCCCAGCTCTATCCTTCGCTCAGCGGCGGCAAGTCGTGGACTTCGTCCTGGGACAACGGCAAGTCCCGCAACTTTACCGGCATCGATCCGAACGACGCTTGGTTCGACGCCGACCACGGGGATGCGTCGTACTCGACCGATGGCGCCGGTTCGCTAAAAATTTCGGGCAGCACGCCGCGCATGTACGTTCACGATCCGGCAAAGCAGGATCAGTGGCGCGACGTCGAAATCACCATGTACTTCATGCGCACGCCGGCCTTCACCTGCTCGGCGGCGTACGCCGGCATGGCCGCGCTCGCGCGCACCAACCACGGCACCACAGGCAACGAAAACGCCAATCTCTGCGACACGCGCGGCATCAACGCACGCATGCGCTGCGACGGTCACCTCGACTTCGAAAAGGAAACCAGTCACCCGAGCTCGACGGCAATCATGAACAAGCCTTACTGGAGCTCGGGCACGCTGCCCACCAACCAGTGGATCGGCTACAAGCACGCCGTCTACGACCTTGCCGACGGAGGTGTGAAGCAGGAGCTTTGGATCGACGAAACCAACGGTCAGAACGGCGGCACGTGGCGTCTCTTGAACGAGCACGTGGACTACGGAGCCGACTTTGGCATCGGAGGACCGACCTGCGCGCCCGGCATCGATCCGGCGATGCTCCTTTCCAATGCGCCGACGCGCGCCGGCTCGGAAAGCGGCAAGCCCAACATCACCGTCTATTTTCGCAGCGACAACGTCGGTACCGAGGGCTTGATCTACAAGAAGGGAAGCGTGCGCGAGATCGTCGGTCCCGCCCAGTGAGCCGGTCGTCGGCGGCGCAATCGCGACTCTTTCAGTCGACATTTAGCGTGCTCATCGTAGGCTCACTGGCAGAGGACGAGCATGCGGTGGGAAAAGTGCGTTGCAAGAGGCTGGCTTCAGGCCGGTGCCAGCGTCCTCGTACTGGCGGCGACGCTCATCGCCGCCGGGCGGGGCAGCTTTTGGCAGCAGCTGGAACACTTGCAGTTTCGCTGGCTGGTTCTGGCGGCCGCCATCTTGCTCGCGCAATTTCCCATCATGGCGACGCGCTGGTGCGTATTCGCGCGAGCACTCGCCGTCCCATTGTCGTTTCCGCACGCGCTTTCCGAGTACTTTCTCGCAACTCTTCTCAACCAAGTTCTGCCTCTCGGAGTCTGGGGTGATGTGACTCGCGTCTTTCGCCACGCCAAGGCGACCGACCGAGGAGCCCATCATGGCACCCGCGCCACGCTCGCCGTCGTGCTGGAACGGGCGTCGGGGCAGATGGGACTGTGGCTGGTCGTACTGGCGGTGTTGCCGACCTGGACCTTCCTGATTCCCCGGCGAGCTTCGACGAGCCGGACCTTGGCCACCCTCGGCCTTGTGGCTCTGGCCATCGCCGCTGTTGCGATCGTCCTCGTACGCCGATTGCGCGCTTCGAAGAGCTGGCGAGGTCGGACCCACGGAAGTGTTCGCGCCCTGCTTGCTCCGCGCAGGCTGCTCCTGCATCTTCCGCTGTCACTTCTGCTGGTCTTCCTGCACGCCAGCGTCTTCTTCTGTGTTGCCCACGCGTTCGGCTTTGCGCTGTCGTTCGAGCTGGCCATCCGAACCGTCCCGCTGGTTTTGGTAGCAACCACCCTGCCCTTCTTTCTCGGTGGCTGGGGCATCCGCGAGGCGACCATCGCCGCCCTTTACCACTCGGCCGGGCTCGCCAGCGCCGAGGGCGTCGGCATCGGCATCGTTTACGGCTGCCTCAGCTTACTGACGAGCCTGCCCGGCCTGTGGGCCCTGCGACCACGGCTCGCCGTAGCCCCTCTGGTGAATTCAGGATTGCCTCATGAACAAGCCCTTCGGCAATAGCGACCCGATCTTGTCCGATTACGTGACCGAGCTCTACGCTCCGGAAGACGAAGTTCTGCGAGAAATTCGCGAACGTTCGGCACAGGCGGGCTTGCCCGACATTCAAGTTGCGGCTCTCGATGCACGCCACCTGGAAGTCCTCGTGCGCGCGTGCCAGGCGCGGCGAGCGATCGAAATCGGCACGCTGGGCGGCTACTCCGGCGTAGCCATTCTGCGTGGCATGACCGCGGACGGATTCCTGGACACCATCGAGCTCGAACCCAAGCACGCCGAAGTTGCACGCAAGAGTTTTCGCAAGGCAGGTTTCAGCAAACGTGCACGCATTCACGTAGGCAGCGCCGCCAAGATTCTTCCGCGACTCGCGAAGCGCGGCCCGTTCGACTTTTGCTTCATCGACGCCGACAAGGAAAGCTATCCGCTGTACCTCGAATGGGCGGGGGCGAATCTGCGCCCGGGTGGCGTTGTCGCGCTCGACAATGCGTTCCTCTTTGGCAAGCTGGCCAAGAAGCCCACGGGTGCCATGGCAGCCTCTATCAAGGCGATGCAGCGAACGCACGCGTTGCTGGCGCACGGCGGCCAGTTCCGCGCCACGGTACTACCCACCGGCGAAGGGCTCGCGGTCGGGGTGAAGACATAGGCTTCCGCGCGGCACAGCCGGCGAGATGTGACGTAGAACACTCGGCAAAGCCGGCGAGATGTACAAATCGGTGGTCCGCGCTCACAATTACGGCGTGAGCGACCACCGTCCTTTGCGCTTCCGAAAGATCTGTCTAGGAGCCACCCTCTGTGCATCTCTGTTCTTGCCTGTCTCTTCGGCAAGGGCTCAATGCACGAAGGATACGGATTGTAAGGGGCGATCCACCACAGGTACCGCAGGACCACTCTCTTGCAGAGCCACCGTCAAGCGTCGGCGTCACCGTAGATTCTGAGGCACCGACAAGTCCGGCTGCTCTTGCCGTTCCAGCCGTTCCTCCAAGCACGCCGCCAGCAACTGTCTGCCAGCCTCCAGCCGTGCACAGCGTGCCTCCGGCGGGTGCCGGCCTAGCCGTGCCGCTCTCGACGATCCCCACCAAGCGTCACGGAGGTTCCTTCCGTCTTTCAGCCGGCCTTGGATATTGGTACACGGATTTTCAGCATGAGCCCATCGCGGGCAGTGGCGCGTCCGAGGCCTCTAGCTTCAGTGGAGAAGGAATAACCACGGGCATCGCCATCGAAGGCGCCAGCTCGCGCAACATCAGCGTGTTTGGCGAATTGCTCGGCAGTTTCATCAGAGACCCGAGCATCAAGAGCCCCTTCGGCTACAGCAGCGCTTGGGACGGAACCTACGCCCTCGTCAGTCTCGGGCCAGGCGTGGCCTATTACTTCGATCAACTCGACATCTACGCCTCCGCGACGCTGACCATGACCAGGCTGTTCGGCAAAAGGACAGACGCCGGAGCGGCTTCGGCGCCAACTTCGCCTTCGGAAAAGAGTGGTGGCTATCGACAAGCTGGAGGACCGGCCTCATCGGCGGATTGCAGATCGCCGTCGACGACGACGACTACCGCGGCAATACGACATCGGTCGTACCGTCGCTGCGCTTCTCATCCACGTGGGAATGAGGCGACACGTTCCGCGCGTCGCAAAGCACGACCTTGACAGTTGAGTTGACGATCTCTAGGGTGCACCTGTTTTTGACAACTGAATAGCCATCGCGAGTCAGAGGCGCGTGCCTCTGAATGGGGAAGCCGGTGTGAATCCGGCGCGGTCCCGCCACTGTAAGGGAGAAGAAAGTTCTCGTGACACCACTGGGCGACAGCCTGGGAAGGTGAGAACCAACACCGACGCGACTTCGTCGCGGAGCTCCTGAGCCAGGATATCCACTCGCGATCAACGTACTTCCAATGTCCTTCCGAGGAGAAGGCCACGCCGGCAATCAGGCCGATGTCGCCCCTTCTTCCAGCAGGCAGAAGGGGTTTTTCGTGTCGTCTTCTCGACCCGACACGGGCGCGCGGTACGCCCGGCGAAGAGTCTCCATTCATCTCAAAATGTCCGTCGCGCTGCTCTTGGGTGGCGCCGCCGAGTTGTGCGCGTGGACGTTGCGGGCCGAGACGGCAGAGCCGGCAGTCTACGAAACTGTCGTCGTAGCCGATTCGCCGCATGACGAACGGCCGCGCGAGGATCGCGCCGCATCGGCCTCGGTCATTACCGCCGATCGAACGCCTCGCGCTGCCGAGTCCGTCCCTCAACTTTTGTCCGAACAACCCGGCGTCACCATTACCCGGCTGGGCGGCATGGGCTCGACCGCCACCATCTCGCTGCGTGGGTCGACCTCGAATCAGGTCTTGGTGTATGTCGACGGCGTTGCACTCAACACGGCGACGGGCGGCGGGGTGGATCTCGGCGCCATTCCGCTTGGCGACCTGGCACGCATCGAGATCTATCGCGGCATGAGCCCCATCCGCTTCGGCGCATCCGCCATTGGCGGCGTCGTCTCAATCACCACCGTGGTTCCCGATGACAATCGTGTCGACCTCGACGCCGGCGGAGGATCCTTCGGCACCTACTACGGCGATGGGAAGGTCGCGTGGAATCGTGGACGCTTTCACCTCTACACAGGCGTTCACGCCTTAACGAGCACCGGTGACTTCCCCTATCTCGACAACCAAAACGCGAATTTGACCACGGCGAGGGAAGTCGTCCGCCGCGACAACGATCTGCATCAGATCGACGGAATGGCCAAGGCCGTGATCGACGTCGGCGATGGCCGCCAGCTTGCCAGCTCCTTTGCAGTCTTCGGCCGAAACCAAGGTCTTCCCGGCATCGGCAGCTTGGCCGATCCCCACGCTCGACTCGGTACCTCGCGCGCAACGGGCATCGTGAGCTACCAGTCGGGCCACGACATCGGAGCGGCCAGTCACCTTCGCGCCTCGGCCTACGGCAATGATACCCTCACCCACTTTTACGATCCCGATCACCAGATCAACGCCAGCCCAACGAATGCGCACGATCGCACGACCACCTATGGCGGCACCGTCGACTGGCGTCGCATGGCCAAGTCATGGCTGATTCTTTCTGGCGTGTTCGATGCTCGCTACGATGTCTTTGCTCCCAGCGATTCCATGGCCAGCGTACCGAGCGGCGCGCCGGCGACTCGCTGGTTCGGCGCCGCTGGCCTGGAGAGCGATTTCTGGATTCAGCCCCTCACCCTCGACGTCATCGCGTCGGCGCGGATCGAGGCTGCGCGCGACGAAACCTCGGGACGGGATTCCTTCGACAATTTCCTGCCCACGTCAACGCCGATCAGCCATGTGCTGCCCATCGCGCGGCTATCGGTCGTCAAAGAAGTGGCGCCGTGGGCCTCGTTGCGCGCAAACGCCGGCCGCTACGCACGCCTTCCTTCAACCATCGAGCTTTATGGCAATACCGGCTACTTGCAGGGCAATCCGTCTCTCAAGCCGGAATCGGGACTGAATGCGGATGCCGGGCCGGTGCTGTCGTGGTCGAACGCGACCACCAAACTTTCGTGGTCCACCAACGCCTTTGTGAGCGTTGTGACTGACCTCATTCAATTCCGCTTTGGCAATGGCCGAGCACGTGCCCAGAACATTGGCGGCGCGCGCATTCTGGGTGTCGAAAGCAGCGCCACCCTCGAGATCGGCGAGCACGCTCGTCTGCTCGCTTCGGGGACCCTCACCGATTCGAAAGATACCTCGGCAATTGTTTCGCAAAACGGTCGGCAATTGCCATTGCGTCCACGCTATCGCGCCTATGCGCGGCCGGAGTGGCGCGCGATCCGGGTCGCCTCGCGAGTGAGCCTCGGATTCTATGGCGATGTCGATGTTACCGCCGGCAACTATATCGACCCAGCCAACGTCTATCCCGTCGCGGCGCGTTTGCTCTTCGGCGCTGGCGTCTACGCCGATCTGCCCGCGAATCTCCAGCTCCGTGCCAGCGGCTGGAATCTCGGCAATGCACAAATCAATGACCTCGCCGGGTATCCACTGCCGGGACGCGAAGTGTACCTGACCCTCGCTTGGTCCTCTGCAAACAACAAGAACAAGGAACAATACCCATGAAACGTCGATCGTCATCCTATTTGTATTTTGTGACCGCCATCGGGGCGCTCATTCTTGGGGCCTGCAGCGATGATACTGGCAAGATGCCTACCTACGATGCGAGCGTGAGCGAGACGGGACCAAGCACCAGTGCCATCGACGGTTCAGTGGAGTTGTCAGGCGGCATCGTGGTCTTGAGCAGCGACTATGCGACGGCTTCGGTCTCGATCTTGGATCGCGACGGCAATCTGGTGAAAGACAATTGCTTCAATTCGAACTCGGGTCCCAAGGGTATCAGCTTGACTCTGTCCGGCGATTTGGCTTTGCCCACACAGACCACCTTCGGCGATCCCGTCGTGATTATCGACCGAACCAACTCTGTGCTGACGTGGCTCGACGGACCGACGTGCACGCCCCTGCAACAGCTTGCCGTGGGAACTGGCTTCCCGTCCAATCCTCACGACTACGTTGCATTGTCGCCAACCAAGGCCTACGTCGTACGCTACAGTGAAAATGCAGCGGCCACGCCGACACCCGACGACTTCGACGATGGCAACGATCTACTGATCATCGACCCAAGTCAGCCGAAGATTGTAGGACGCGTTGACCTCAAACCCTTTGCACCTGCGGGTGTTCTGCCCGACGCCGACCGTGCCATGCTCATCGATGGAAAAGTCTACGTTTCGTTCAACGCCATCAGCGATAATTTCAAGGTCTACGGTTTGGGCCGAGTCGTCATTGTAGATCCCGTCGCGGACCAAGTCATCGGCACGGTCGATCTGCCGGGTGTCAAGAACTGCGGAGCACTAACCTACTTGCCAGCAGAAAAGAAACTCCTCGTCGCCTGCACCGGCGACTACGGCGCCGGTGCCCAGCAGTTTCAGAGCTCTGCTATCGTCGCGATCGACCTGTCGACGACGCCACCGTCGGTCGTGGGACAAGTCGGCGCTGCGACCCTCGGCACAGTGGCTTTTGCCAATAGCGCCATCGCCGCCTTCGATTCGAACACCGTTCTGGGCGTGGAGCTGGGCGATTTTTCGAATACGCCGCCGGACCAAGTGTGGACCCTGTCGCTCGCTGGCGCACAACCGACCAAGCTGTTCGACTCCACCGAGGGGATCTCCGTTGGCAGCATGTTACTCGACAGTGCGCGGGCTCGCGTTTTCATCGCAGACGGAACCAAGAACAGCATTGGCGTTATCCGAGAGTTCGATCTGGTTTCCGGCAAGGAGAAAATCGCGGCCTCGTTCGTCTCGCTGAACGGCGACGCGCTGACGGTCGATGCCGGCGGCGCGCCGGTTACCGCCACCGTCGTTTCAGCGTCGGCCCACATACGCCGCCGGCCTTCGCGGCATACCTCGCGCTTGGCGAGTGGCAGGTGGACGAGTCAGTGAGCTTGGTGCTCGAAGGCGAGCTGGTGGTTCAGCTCG
>CAZTTW010000207.1:0-6198 GCA_964616265.1 uncultured Myxococcales bacterium
GGGAGGCCTCTCTGCGACGGACAAGCAGCTCTTTCAAAGCTGGGTGACCGCGGGCGAACCCAACAATTGATGGACTGCTAAAGAGCGCGTGCATCCGCGAGGACCTGGTTCGCATGCACGCCCGGGTCCACGTCCAGGTAGGTCTTTGCGATCTTGCCGTCGCGACCGATGAGGAAGCTCACGCGCGAGTAGAATTTCCACAGGCGAAGTGGCACGCCGAAGGCTTGGCCCCATTTGCCGTCGCTGTCGGACACCAAAGGAAACGTGAAGCCGTGCTCGCGAGCGAAGGCGGCTTGGTCTGCGACCGAATCGTGCGAGACACCGACAATGCGGACGCCGGCGGTCTGGTATTTCTGCCAGACATCGCGGAACGCGCAGGCCTCTTTGGTGCAGCCGGGGGTGCCGGCCTTGGGGTAGAAGAAGACCAGCACGGGCTGGCCGCGCAGCTCCTTGAGCCGCACGGTTTGGCCGTTTTGATCCACGCCTGTGAGGTCGGGCGCGGCACTTCCGGCAGGTAAGGGCGCCGAGGGGCCTTGGGCGGCGCTCGAGGAAGCCGTCGACGAGGCGCAAAAGAAAGCGCAGGAGATAAGAGCGACAAACGCCGCCGCAAGTGGGGCGCGTGTTGTTGGTTGGGCTGACGCCTTTGCTGACGCTTTTGCAGACATCGCCAAAGTGTAATCGGCGCGCGGCCGATCGGCACGGCCAGGTCGGTCCGCGCAAACGTAGCGATTCGGTGCCTTCCTGGCCTATGCTCAAGGCATGGCGTCGGCGATCATTCACCTCGACATGGATGCGTTCTACGCATCGGTCGAGCAGCGTGATGATCCGGTTCTGGCCGGCAAGCCGGTCATCGTCGGCGGGCACCCCAAGCGCGGTGTCGTGCTGGCAGCCTCGTACGAAGTGCGGCCCTTTGGCGTGCGCTCGGCCATGCCCATGGCGGTAGCGTTGCGAAAGGCGCCGCAGGCCATCGTGGTGCCGCCGCGCATGGACGCCTACGAAGCGGCCAGCACCGACGTGTTTGGCATTCTTTCCAGCGTGACTCCTCTTATCGAGCCGCTGTCGCTGGACGAAGCCTTTCTCGACGTCACGGCGTCGGTCCGGCTGTTCGGTTCGGCGGTCGCTATCGCTTCGTCGCTCCGGGCGCGCATCGCCAAGGAAGTTCGTTTGCCGGCGTCGGCAGGAATCGCCGAAGTGAAATTTGCGGCCAAGATCGCCTCGGACTTGGCCAAGCCCAACGGCCAACAGGAAGTTCCGGCAGGACAAACGCGTGCCTTCATCGCGCCTCTTCCGGTGGCGCGTCTGTGGGGCGTTGGGCGCAAGACCGAAGCGCAACTGCTCGAGCTCGGCTTTCGTCTGGTAGGCGATATTGCGGCCGCGGATCCCGACTGGCTCGACCGCCGGGTGTCTGGTGGACGCGATTTGTGGGAGCTTGCCCAAGGTATCGATCCGCGTCCGGTCGTCCCGGATCGCGAAGCCAAGAGCATCGGCTCCGAGGACACCTTCGACGAGGACTTGGCGGGCATCGACGCTCTTTCGCCGCACCTGCATGCGCAGGCGTTGCGCGTGGGACGGCGTCTGCGCTGGGCAAGTCGCAAGGCCGGGGTGGTTCAGCTCAAGCTCAAACTTGCGGATTTTACGTTGCTCACGCGCCAACAGACCCTGCCCCAGCCGACGGATGATGGGCAGGCGCTGTACCGCGCGGCGATGGGCTTACTGCGGGCGGAACGGCTCGCGGCGAAGGTTCGCCTGACCGGCGTTTCGGCGCAGTCGCTCCTCTCCGGCGAGCAACTATCGCTCTTTGGACGCGACCGCCGCGTCGGCGTTCTGAACGCCACGCTCGATCGCATCGCTGCCAAGTTTGGCGACGCGGCGGTTACGACGGCCGATGTCGTCAGCACGCCGTCGCGACGGTCTCATAACCCGAGCGACAAACCCACGCGCAGCGAGCGCCCGTACCGCGGAACCAGGACCGGGGGATAGTCGACACTGGTTGGGAAGCCGGCGCGAGGGTCGCGCACGTCAAGCAGGTTGAAGAGGCCGGCGAAGTAGTGCAGGCGATACGGGCGGTAGGCGCCGGAGAGCGACAGATTCCACAGGAACGCATCGTCGGTGCGTAAATCGTCGGGCTGGGGCTGTCCGTCGGGACGGAAAGGACGACCCGAATCGAGTACGAGCTCGCTGCCCAGCCGGAGCGTGTTTCCAACCAGCGGACACAGCACGCGCGCCTTCGCCATGGTTTCGGGCGCATTCAAGAAGGGCTGGTTTCCCCCCTGGGCCAGCTCTTCCACGCGCTGACGTGTGATGGAAAGCGAGACCAGCGTGCCTCCGCCCGGCTCCCAGCGCGCTTCGGCCTCCGCGCCGATGCTGCGAATGCGATCGTCCTGGTTCGCGTACAGCTGGTTGTTCGGATCGTTTCCCGAGAGGGTGATGAGATGATTGACCCAGTTCGCGAAGACGGCGCCCACCAGATGAAAATCGTCGGTGATGGCGTGGGAGTGCTCGATCTCGCCGCTCCAGATGGTTTCGGGTTGGAGATCCTGGGTGGCGCTGTCCGCGCGCTCGTTGGGCGAGGGCGCGCGGAAGGCTTGGCCCACGAACAGCTTGGTGTTGCCGCGGGCGTAGGGCTTTGCCACCATGGCCACGCGCGGACTTAGCGTCGTGCCGAAGCTCTTCGTGTAGCTGTCGCTGCGCAAGCCCGCGTTGATGGCCAAGCGGTTCGACAGGCGAATATCATCGACGATGTAAGCCGACAGAATCAGGTCGTTTCCGATGGGCGGATAGCCCGCGACCGGCAGGTCCGCCTGCATTTTGATTTGACGAACGACCTCCGCACCGACGGTAAACTGCTGAGCCCAGAAGCGAGGCAAGCCGACGCGAACTTCGCCCGTCACCCAGCGTGCTTCCAGCGCTTCGCCGCTTGTCACCGTTGGATCGTTCGGTACGAATTGCCCGCGGTACCAGCTGAGATCGTAGGCAGCTCGTGCCGCCAACTGGAAGCCGCGTAGCTCTTGGTCGAAGCGCAGCTCGGCGAAAAAGCGACGGTCGTGGTTGCTCGTTCCGGCGACGGGTTGGGTGTCGTACGCGCCGGTGGGCAGGTCCTTCTTGCGGTCGTTGAATGCTGCTCGCAACGACAGCGGTCCGGCGTGGGCGGCGAAGTCCGTGTGGTAGGCGATCTCGCGGTCCGCGTCGAGGACGGTGATGGGAGCGCTGCCCGTCTGCGAGGCTGGCCAGACGTAGCGATTCTCGCCATCGATATTCAGGCCCGCGCCGCTCACCATGACGTCGGTATCGCCCGCGCGTGCGCTGGCGGTGGCGCGTCCCAGGCGCGTCTCCATCGTGCCAGCCATGCCGCTTGCGCCCACGTGCGCGCCCTCGGCCGCACGGCGGGTGACGACGTTGATGACGCCAAAGAGCGCGCCGGTTCCGTACAGCACCGAGCCCGGTCCGCGCACCACTTCGATGCGTGCGACGTTGGAGAGATCGACGTCGAAATCGTGGCCGACGTAACCCTGTCCCGTGACCGCATCGTTGATGGGGTGACCATCCACTAGCACGAGCACGCGGTTGGTGTAATCACCGGGCGGCGAGAAGCCGCGGAAACCGACCGATTCGTAGCTGCGATCGTTCGAGGTGAAAGCGCCGCGGACGGCGGTCAGCGCTTCGGAGAGCGACGTGTAGCCGAAGGCCGCTATTTCGTCGGCCGTGATGATGCTGATCGAGGCGGGTGCGGATTCCGAGGCGATGGCCGATTTGGTGGCGGCCGTAACCTCCGGATCGGCGTGGGCCAGGTAGGCATCCACGAAGGCGCGTTCGCCCGTCTTGACGTCGATGGTCTCAACGAACGGCCTTCGGCCTTCCTCGACGACCTCGACATTTCGCATGCCGGTCGGTACGCCGTCGATGACGGCCGGGGTGAAGCCGGCTTCCTTGCCGTCGATGCGAACCAGCGCGCCGGTGATATTCGAGCGAATGACGACCGTGCCGCTCGGGGCAATCGCCGGTGAAAGCAGAACGTCGACCGGCACGCTGGCGTCGGGCGAGACGTCGACCAGAACCCGCGCGGTCTGATAGCCGGGGGCTGAAACGAAAAGCACGAGCGGACCCGGCACCACCTGCGCGGGACCTGGTCCCTGGCGTAGCAGGGTGCCGTCGACGTAGTCGCGGCGGATCTCAGCGGTTGGTGGAACGCGGCGGATCTCGACCTTGCCGTAGATGCGCTCGAGCACGGCGGAAAGCTTCACCTGCTGGCCGCGCGCCGGCTCCGCCGCAAGCTCGACGGGACGGTACCCGTCGTGGTCGAGAAGAATCTTGGTCATGCCCGGCGCTAACGCCAAGCTCTTGGGTGTGGTGCCGAGCGCGCCGAGATCGCGGCGGCCTGCGTAAATCGTCGCTCCGGCCGGCGAACTCTCGATGATCAGCAAGGCAAGATGCGGCCGCAACTGCTCGATGGCATCCTGGACGGCTTTTCTTTCCTTCTCCGGCAGCTCCTGATCCGACAGCGAAGACCACGCTCGGTAGGCTTCGTCGTAGCGACCAAGTCGATCGAGACAACGAGCGATGTTGAACTGCACGTTGCGGTTCGGCACCAATCGGTTCGACAAGTAATAGGCGGAGAGCGCGTCTTCGAAGCGCTTGTCTTGGTACGCGCGATTGCCGCGCAGGAAATAGAACTCGGCTTCGTCCGCCTGACTGGAAGCTCTGGCCGGTGTCGACGCCGATGACTCGGCTGCGACGGCAAACGCAGGGTAGAGAAGTGCAATGAGCGACGCGCAAAGGACTGTTCGCATGGGAACCTAGCGTTCGGTTTGGATGTCGCCGGACGGAGCGTTGGTTGGGGACGTGGAAGCTCGCTTGTGCTTGTCGGCCGACGGGCGCTTGCCAGTCACCGGCCGGGCGAACGTTGCGTGCACGGTCAGCCCCGGCGCCGCCAAGGCTTTGACCCGTTCGGGTTCGAATCCCCGCCGTCGGAACACGAACTCGACGGATTCGCCTGGCTTGGCGCTTTGAAAGGTCGTTGGCGTCGAGCCGACGAGCGTATCGCCGACGTAGACGCTGGCGCCGGCCGGCGTGCTGTCGAGGCCGATGGTGACAGTGGCAAGTGGGAGCGGGACCGGGGCCACCGAGGCGGCAACTGGCACAGGCCGCGGCTCGACCGCGGGCTTGACCGGCGCAGGCGGCGCGGAAGCACTTTCGGACCTGGGAGGGATCTTTTCGCCGCGGGGAATGAAAGCGTAAAGGGCCAGCAGTCCGACGACGATGGCCATACCCCAGACGATGCGGACACGGCTGTTACCGCGACCCGGCGCGGTCCGGCTGGTCACCGCCTTCGAGACAGCTGATTCGGTCAGGGTATGGATTTCGGGCGGGAAGTCTTGGCGGATTGTCGGCAGTGGAACGGGTTTCAAACGGTCGTGATTGGATCGTGCCAGCGCGTCCGCGCTCGCCAGCGTGTCTCCGCGGGCCAGCTCCAGGCTGGAGTGCAGAAGAGCCATGGACTCCTGGCGCTGCAGCGGCGACTTCGCCAGAGCTTGCAGAATGATCGCTTCTACGTCGGCTGGCAGCTCGGGGCGGTAGGTGCGCGGCGGGACCGGCTTCTCGTTGATGTGCATGCTGATGACCGCGTACACGCCATCGCCGTCGAACGGACGGCGTCCCGCCACCATTTCGTAGAGGATGACGCCCAGCGAGTAGATGTCGGTGCGAGCATCGATGTTCTTCATGCTCATGCACTGCTCGGGCGACATATAGAGCGGCGTACCCAGCAGCGCACCCGTGCGGGTCATGTGCACTTGATCGAAACTGCGGCGTTGCAGTTTGGCGATGCCGAAATCGAGCACCTTGATCTGCTTCTTGCCGAAGCGGCGCGGATCCGGAACCAGGAACAAATTGTCGGGCTTGAGGTCGCGGTGAACGACCTCGCGCGCGTGCGCGGCGGCCAGCGCTTCGGCGATCTGGCATCCCCAATCGATGGCATCGGCGACCGGCACCCGCCCGCGCGCCATGGTTTGCGCCAGGGTCTCGCCTTCGAGATACTCCATGACGATGTACGGGGTTCCGCCGTCGAGCACGCCCGAGTCGTAGATGTCGACGATGTTGGGGTGGCGGATGGCGTTGGCAGCGCGCGCTTCCGTGATGAAGCGGCTGACGATTTGCGGATCTCCGGCGTCGGTCGGAGTCAGCACTTTCACCTCGGCTTGC
>CAZTTW010000207.1:6208-7429 GCA_964616265.1 uncultured Myxococcales bacterium
CGATCGAGGGATGTTCGGCCAGATAGACCTTGCCCATCCCGCCCTCTCCGATGAGGCGCTCGATCCGGTAATTGCCGATGCTGGTCCCGATCACGCTCGCCGCCTATTATTAGGTGGGCGTCCATGATGCGCAACACACAAGTGTTCGCGGGTTCTTGAGATCGCCGCGGGCCCCGACGCTGTCGTGGCTGCCGCGCGTGCGGCAAAAGGTCTGCGGAATTCCTGGGGTTGGCGTAATATCGATGGGTTCAAAGGACCGATCGCATGCCGGTGGTAGCAGGACAAAGCTTCGGAAATTTTCAGGTGGTGCGGCTGCTCGGGGAGGGCGGCTTCGGCGAGGTTTACGAAGCGGAAAACCCCTTCCTGCAGCGACGATCGGCGATCAAGGTTCTACACACCGGCATGGTGCAGGAGCCCGAGCTGGTTCGTCGGTTCCTGAATGAGGCGCGCGCTGCCAGCGCGATTCGCCATCCCAACATCATCGAGGTTTTCGACGCGGGCGTCACCCCGGCGGGCGAGCCCTACATTCTGATGGAGTTCCTCGAGGGTGACTCGCTCCAAAAGCTGCTCTTGCAGGGCGGCCGTATGCCCTTGCGAACCGTGCAAGAGATTGCTCGTCAGGCCGGTTCGGCGCTGTCCGCGGCGCACGCTGCCGGCATCGTTCACCGCGACCTCAAGCCCGAGAACCTGTTCGTAATTCCCGACACCTCCATGCCGCTCGGTCTCCGCGTGAAGGTTCTCGACTTCGGCATCGCGAAGGTCAAGCATCGCGAAGATCAGGTCTCGACGATGAAGACGCAGGCGGGATTGCTCATGGGCAGTCCCTCGTACATGTCGCCCGAGCAGTGCCGCGACAGCTCGGACGTGGATTTGCGCTCGGACGTCTATTCGCTGGCCATCATCGTGTACGAGATGCTGGCGGGTGTGCCGCCGTTTGCGTCCAAGTCGGCGACGGAAATGTTGGTCCTGCAGATCACGGCCGATCCGCCGCCGCTCCGCCCTCAGGTCCCGGATCTGCCCGACTATGTCGAGCAGACGGTGATGCGAGCGTTAGCCAAGGATCGCGAAGACCGCTACGCCTCCGTCGACTATTTCGTTGGCGCGCTTCATGGTACGTACCCGGCGCTGACCGCGCAGGGCAATTCCGCGACGACGCGGACGGTTTCCGGACGGAGGGCCGGCCTTGCCGCGGGTGGTTTCGCGGCCCAGCCCACGCCTGTT
>CAZTTW010000208.1:0-7424 GCA_964616265.1 uncultured Myxococcales bacterium
TCGGCCATCTCCCATGTGCGCATCAGCGTCGTCGCCGACTTTCGCGGTTCGCGCATGCTCTCGGGAATGCTCGAACGTCTCAACCCAGCGCTGTCCGAAGAAGTGATCCCGGTCGGGGACGGATTCGAGACGGTTCTGCGTATCAAAGAGCGCATCGATGCCGGCGAATTCGTGGCGCTGCTAGCGGATCGTGCTTCGCCGGGGGAGCGCGCCATACCCGTGAGTTTTCTGGGAGCGCCGGCGCGGTTTCCGGTGGGACCGTATTTGCTCGCGGCTACGCTCGCTTGCCCGGTCCTGCTGACCTTTGGTATCCGCAAAACTCCGAATCGCTACGAAGTCCACTGCGAGCCCTTCGCAAACCAGATCACGCTGCCGCGACGCCGCCGGGATGCAGGGCTGCCTAGCCTCGTTCAGCGCTATGCCGAGCGACTCGAGCACTATTGCCAGATGGCGCCCGACAATTGGTTCAACTTCTTCGACTACTGGAGCCCCATTCTCGACTAGAGGCCTTTGGCTTTGCGCCGGCGCTTGCCGCGCCTGCTGCTTTTGTCGCTTTCGAAGTTGCTCGAGGGCTGGCGCCATTCGGGTTCGTGGGTAGCCATCCACGCTAGGAGCTGTTCCAGCAGTTCATCGCTAGGCAGATCAGCGGCAAGCAGGCTGGGCGACACGAAGCGCAGGCCAGCCCTTTCCGTCGACCGTTGGAACACGCTGTGATCCGGGGGCGTGATCAGGACGATGGAACCGTCGTCGACTGGGTGAAGTCGAAACTGCGCGACGGCTTCTGATCGATCATCGACGTACAGGACGGCCGTGGAGGGAAGCTCTCGACCCACGAGCTTTGCCATGGCTAGCTCGCCGGTCAGCGCGTGCAGGAAGCCGCTCTGACCAAGCCGATCGAGAAAATCGGGAAGACCGGCAATGCGGGTGTACCGCACCTGTTCGCCCCGGGTCTCGATCGGTGCATCCAAGGTCCAGCGGCCCAGGAGAACGGACCAGTCGACACCTTCGATCATTCGGCGTTGCTGGCGTCGCACGATGCCGGTGTCCGTCAGGTACGAAAGCACGCGCGAGGTGTAGCTGGTCTCGACGCGGGCGATGTCGGCGACGGTCCCGAGCGTGTAGGGCGGAGCGACGTCCACCAGGGCTCGTACAATCCGTCCTGCCATCTCTCCACTCAGCGAGCGAACCGAATGCTGGTTCGTCTTTCCGACTCCGGTTCCTTCGGCGGCAACCCGCAGGCGGATGGCGGGAAGATCGATGCGGATGTTACCCGTCAGATCCCAGTGGCCGATGCCGAATCCCGACAGCCGCTGGCGCACGGCAGGCGTCAGGTAGCTCGACACCAGCAGGGCAGGATTGCTACTTCGGGCGGCGAGAGCTGCAATGGCGCCCAGGTCGCGCGATTCGACCCGACGGCGGGAGAGCAGAAGACAGGTGACGTGCTTCGGTCCCTGGCGAAGGATGATCCAATCGCCCGGCTCACTCGTGCGCTTCGCCAGGCTGGACGGTACTACCTTGCAACCGTCCGGCAACATGGTCGCCAGGGCGGCGAGGCCTTCGCGCAGAAGGTTCGTATCACCGGACATGTGCGGAATCGTGGCACAGGACGTTTCGCTCAGGTAGCGAAAGCGGTAACAGACGTTACCTCGTGCGGACGCAAGTTGATGGCGACGACCCGGGAAATCTGGGCGATAAGGCCTATGCTATCAAGTAGTTCTTTAGGTTTTCCCGGAGCGCTCGGCGGGCGCGGAACAAGCGCGTTTTCACGGCGACGTCTGTCAGGCCGAGCCTCTGCGCCGCCTCTCTCGTCGAACAACCCTGGATATCGCGCATCACCAGCACCGACCGCAGGATCGGTGGCAGACGGTCGATGGCGTCCTGAAGGACCTCGCGTAGCTCTTGGGATTCCAGCTGCTGATCGGGCCGCTTGGAGGAGCCATCGGGCGCGGTCCAGACGTCGTTTCTCGGTTCCTCTCCTTCGAAGCTGACCGCCGAGATACGCCGCTTGCGCAACCGCAAATGCATCAGCGAAGCGTTGACGGTCACCCGGTAGAGCCAGCTTCCGATCTGGGCTCGGTCTTCGAATCCCCCTAGCTTCTTCCAAGTGGTTATGAACACTTCTTGAAGTATTTCTTTAGCATCGTTGTCGTTGCGGACCAGACGCTGCGCTAGACGCAAGAGGGTCGGTTCGTGGCGTCCCAGCAGCTCCCGGAAGGCAAGCGGGTCACGATCCTTGGTACGTTCTACGAGGGTGCAGTCGCTCAAGCCTGCGAGGCGGCGGCGGGTGGACAGATGGTCGGGCGCAGAGACGGCAGTTGCAGTAGGGGCCATGGGGAAGGCTCCAAGGTGAGAGACGTGGCCTGCGCCGGTTCGTACCCCGACCCCGGGGTCCAGCGTAGCCGTCCGGCTGGCTTACGCAAGCTCTATGCCGCGAGCGCAACAGCTAGAACCAATAGCCGCAACCGAGTTGAACGCTGAACAAGCTGGTGTGGACTTCGGCGTCGGCGGTTTCGCCGCTGGTGAAGCTTCGGACTTGGTTGCTTTGGAGACCCCATTGGTTGGCAAAGCGGCCATCGAGAAAGAAGTGCTGGCCGAAGCTGCCGGTGATCTCCGCACCGGTCTGGATGACGAAGCCGCGAACGGTCCCCGGGTCGGCGTAGCTCTTGCCGACCAAATCGGATGCGGAGAGGAAGGAATAGCCGGGCGCCGCGAAGGCTGTCAGACGCAGGCGCGGGAGCACATTCACGCCAGCCGCCAACTCGGGCAAGAGATCGATCTCGTAGCCACTGCCACTGAACGCATTGTTGTTTGCGGTAGACGACAGGTTCGCCCACTTGATGGTCGGAAGGATCTGCATCGCAAGGCCCAGCTGCAGCTTGAGCTGCCGAGCTCGCAGAATATCGACCTGTAGGAAGGGCCGCACGCCGACGGTAGCGGCCATCTGGCCCGAAAACGCTCGCAAGGCTTCGCCGTGATAGTTGAGGGTGTAGGAAAGTGTTCCGGTAGGTACGATCATCCCGGCCACGCCGAGCCTCCAGCGTCCGGTCGGGACGACGACCGGTGATTCGCTGTCAGGCAAGACAGTGGTCGATGGGTAAGCGGGGTAGGGAGAATATCCCTGCGGATAGGGCGGATAGGCCGGCGGATAAGCGTAGCCCGGCGGGGATGCATAGCTAGGCGGGTAGTTGTAACCGGGCGGATAGGCGTAACCGGGCGGGTAGGCGTAACTGGGCGGGTAGTTGTAACCCGGCGGATAGGCGTAACCGGGCGGATAGGCGTAACCGGGCGGGTAGACAGCGGCCGGCGCTGCCGAGTCCGTCGTCGGCCGAGTTTGCGTGGGCGCGGCCGTGGCCGGTGGAAGGGCGGGGCTCGGTGCGATGGTGGATGGCGGAGCTTCTTGGGCCGCGGCTAGAGCAGCGCCGACGAGCAGAGCGATCAGCCCAGCCACCGGAAGAGCAGCAAAGACAATGCGCACCAAGGCACTGTAGCAGCCTCGCACAAAAGCCACCACACGAGCGCGCCCGGGCGTGACAGTGGCGCTTTTGTTAGGCAGGATGTCGCCCCTCATGACTCAAGAATCTCTTCGCATCGGCATGCCGGCGGGCTCGCTCGCCGATCCCAATCGTGGTGGCAATCTGGTTCAGCTGCTCGAACAGTCCGGGTTCCGGACATCCGGCTATCAGGCGGGCGGCCCCAGCAAATTTGCGACCGTCGGTTTCCTTTACGGCTGGGATGGCCGCCCCCAGGAATTTGGCACCCAACTCGACATCGGTGAGCTTGACGTCGCCATCGCCGGCGACGACTGGATTCGCGAGCGGATACTCGAGCTCAAGTACGAGTACAACAAGGAAATCGAGCTCAAGCGCGTGATGTCGCTCGGCCGGGGCAGCGTTCGCCTGGTGGGCATCGTCAAGCCCGACAAGGAATGGCCGAGCGTGGTGGACTTCCTCAAGGAGCTCGCGGGACGTAAGCCGCTGATCACGGCGGTGGCCGAGATGCCTTACCTGGCGCTCGAATGGATTCGCCGTCGGCTTGGCGACGCCGGCGTGGCCAACGCCTTCAGCAAGTTCTCGGTGCAGAAGTACACCACGCCGCCGAAGATCGACTCGGGCGTGCTCATCTACGAGACCTGGGGCAAGACCGAAGCCAAGGTGAAGAACGGCGGTGCCGATCTGGGCCTGGAAATCACCCAAAGCGGCAGCGCCATCAAGAACTACGGCCTGCGCATCATCGACGAGGTGATGGAGTCGTGCACCTCGATTTGGGTCAATCCCAAGATTCGCGCCGAGCAGCAGAAATACGATCTCTTGCGCATGTTCCTGCTCAACCTCTACGGCGCCATCAACGCCGAGAACAAGGTGTTGCTCCTGTTCAACGTGCCGGTCAGCGCGGCTCCTGCCGTCGAGGCGTACTTGGTGCGCAACAACCTGTTTGCCGACGAGCCCAGCCGGATCAGCGGCAAGTCCTACACCGAATACAGCGTCGAGGTGGACACGGCGGGCGCCAAATTGCCGCTCGCCCAGATCCGCTACGAGCTGGCCGTCATGGGTGCCCGAGGCATCGACACCATTCCGCTTACCTCGTCGATTCCCGCTATCAACGTCATCGACGAGTGGTAACTGGCTACTCGCCGCAGGTCGAGTAGCTGACGACGACCTTGTCGTTCGTCATAGACGCGACGTACTGACTGCAGTACGTGCTGTTCAGGGTAATGGCGTTGCGGGCGCCGGGGGTGTAGCTCCAACCGTCGGGGGGAACGAGCGTGGGACCGATGTAGACGTCCAACTTGGAATTCGTCGGTGGCGGCCCGTCCAAGGTCATGGTACACGCCGACGCCGCAGCTGTGTGAAGAATGCCGTCGAGCCGGCCGGATAAGTCGCCGTAATCGTTCACCGTCACGAGTGTCGTCATGGACCCGACCTTCGTGAGGTCAGAAAGACAGCCCGCCTTGTCCGGCGGATAACCCACCGAGAACACGTAAACCTGGACGTGGTTGTTGGCGAGTCCGCTGATGGCATTGCGGGCGGCCTGGCAGATCGCTGCTGCGTCTTGTCCGGAGCACGACGGTTCGGAGGACGTAAAGAGCATCACGTACTGATCCGCGTCCGACTGTCTCATCTGCGACATGTTGAAGAAGTCGCTGGCCACTTGCAGCGCTGAATGCGATGGCGAATCGGTGCTCGTGCTCTTGCAATTGCTGCGGCCGTCGATGCAGTTGATGGCGTTGTTCATCCAGTCAAAGGCGCTGGGCGTCGGCCAGAGCGTCACCGCCCCAGCACAGCAGTTGGAGCATTGGCCGCTTGGAGGTCCGCCTTCGGCGCTGGGAAACTCCTCGTAACCGAACTTCACGCTGTTCTGGTATACGCCGATTTCCCTGGTGAGCGCAGTCTGTACTGCTGCCATCCTCGTGGAGTTAGAAAGCGTGGCCTGCATATTCGTCGAACGGTCGAGCTCGATGAGGATCTCGGGTTGCGGTTGAGGATGCAGATACCTGGGAAAGCAGCTTGCGTCGGAGAAGAACGGCCACATCGCGTCCCTTCCGTTCGGCCCGTCGGCCTGCGCTAGCGAATCTGCCGGCGCATCTTGCGGCAAGGCAGCGTCGGGCGCACCGCTATCCGGGAGGTCTCTCTCCACCACTACGTGTGGCGCGCAGCTGGCAGCCAGGATCCCCAGGGACAGAATGATCCACGGGCGGCCGCGGTTCATCGCGCTCACTTGGCTTCGGTGGCTGCCTGGGCACGCAGGCGCTCCGCCAATCGCTGCACGTCCAGGCGTCGTTCGCTGTTCGGGTGGCGCGTCAAGAACGTGTTGGCTTCGGCTAGCGCCGCTTGAACCTCGCCCATCTGCGAGAGTGTCTCCACAATCGACAGATCGGTCTCCGTTCTCAGAAGGCCGTTCGGGAAGCGGTTTCGATACTTGTCCCATAGTGCGACAGCTTGGCGTGGACGATTGAGATTGTAGCGCGTGATGTGGCCGAGCTCATAGGCGGCGTTTTCCGCAGCCGGGCCGGTGCCCTGCGCGGTTCTCGAGAGGATCTCGATGGCCTTGGCAGCGTCGCCGGCTTGCAGCGCCGTCTCGGCTTCCTGCAAGCTTCGCGCAGTAGCCGACGAAAGCGGTTTGGCCGCGGCCGGCAGAGGCTGCGGCCGTTCCGGCGCGGCTGACGAGACCGACGATGCGGACTCAGACGTCGACGCCGCCTCGTCCGGATACAGCGGTCCATGCCACGACTCGCCGGCTGCTAGCCGGGTCGAGTGGGAGTTCCGCCACACTTCGACCACGCCTTCCGTGACATCGACGCCCACGGTGCGATTCGAAACGCGCACTTCGAACTTCGTGCCCACGACAGTGACCACGTAGGGCCCAGCCGTGACCGAGAACCGCCAGCCCGGAGGTTGGTGCGGAACCGCCAAACGCGCGGTCCCTTTCTCAATGGTAGGCCGGTGCTGACTGTCCCAAGTCATGGCCGATTTCTCTTCTAGCTCGGCCGTTGCGCCGCCACCTAACGCGACCCGGAGGCGCTCGCCTTCTCGTGCGCGAATCACATGTCCGGGGCCACGTTCGGACTCGAGCGGAACGATTTCGGTTTCCGACCCGACGGCCGTGCCCGCCGGCGCGACCGGCAAGGGCGCAGTCGATGGAGGCGTGTTGGTTGCGACGGTTGGCGTCGACGGCAAGCTGGTGACACGGTAGACGCGGACGTAGGCAAACAGTCCGGCAGCTGCAAGCAACGTCGCCGCTGCGCTGGTCCAGAGCCACCGACGGGTTGAACGCGGCTCGGGCATTCCCGCCGTCTCGGCAACTTTGGCCCAGACTCGCCGGTGCATCAGCTCGTCCCCTAGCCGCTGCTTGGCCCGGTCCAAGCCGTCGCGAACGAGTCGTTCGGCTTCGTCTTGCGGTTCTTCCAGCCACTTCATGACGCCATCCTCCTAGCCGCCTTCACCATCTCCGAGCGCGCATGATGCAACCGAGACCACACCGTGTTTTCGGGGCATCCGACGACATCGGAGATTTCTTTTGCGGAAAGGCCTTCGATCTCAAAAAGGACGAGAACGGCTCGCTTCTTGGGCGGCAACTTCCCCAGCATGCGGTCGAGGGTGGCAAGTTGCGTGGAGCGCTCGGAAGGATCCGTGACGATGGGCGGCTTCTCCTTCATCATCGCGACCCGCATGGTTTCACGGGCACGTCGACGTCGGCCAAGGCGAATAGCATGGCGGGCCGCAATACGATAGATCCAGGTCGAGAGTTGGGCTTCGCCTCGGAAATGCTTTAAGCTGCGAAAAACCGCGATGAAGATGTCCTGGACGGCGTCTTCGCGCTCCTCGGCGGGGACCCCAAGCGCCGAGGCGAACCGAAGTACCAGGGGGGCGTAGCGGTCGTAAAGGCATCGCCAAGCGACCATGTCGCCACCGCGACAGGCCTGGACG
>CAZTTW010000209.1:0-7418 GCA_964616265.1 uncultured Myxococcales bacterium
CAAGGAAGTAGAAGCGAAGGCTGTCTTCATCGGCGTCGAAAAGGCTTAGGAGCTTACCTCGTAGCTCCACCCAAAGAGCGTCGGGCATGCTGCACTCGAACACGGAGAACTGCACGCGCTGGCCGTAGCTCTCGCAGGCCTTGGCGATGCGACGTAGGCGACGGCGTCCTTCTTTGCTCTCGGTCGAAACATCGTAGGTGACCAGGACGACCATCAGCTTATCTCAACCCGCCGGATGGAACGGCGGAAATGTGTCCAGGTCTCCTCGAAGCGTACGCGCCAGTAGCCGTGCTTCGATATTCGGAACAAGTCCCCAGGCGATCTCGTCCCCAAGCAGCGGATGAACGATGGTCGTCGCTTTTCGCTCCTGATGCGTTTTGATGACCAACTTGCGTGCCTCATCGGTCAGCTCGACGGCTCCGCTTTCTGTCCGGCGGAAGTCACTTGATCGAAGTTGCTGATTGTTGATCAAGGTCAACACCAATCGGTCTGCCACCAAGGGTCGTAGATGTTCCATCAGGTCGAGTGCCAAGCCAGGCCGCCCAGGCCTGAACGCGTGCAGAAATCCTAACGCGGGATCGAGGCCATTGGCCTGCAGTGCCGAGAGGCAGTCGTTCATCAGTAGCGCATACGCAAACGACAGCAGGCAATTGATCGGGTCGCGCGGCGGACGGCGCTGGCGTGACGTCCACCGAAAATCGTCGTTTTGCTGGCGAATCAGGTCGCCGAAGACCCCGAAATAGCCAGCCGCGGCCTCACCCTCGCAGCCGCGCACTTGATCGTGAGTATCCATGTGCTGCAAGTCGCTCATGCGCAAGGCGCGAGCTGCATCGCTTAGACGCACGGCTGTGTCTCCCTCTGCCTCGCGAGCGGCACGCTGGAGTACGTGGCGTTGATTCGCAATCTTGCCTTGGACGATGCTCTTGGCGATAGCCAGGCTGCGTCCGACATCCAGGTGGCACTGAGTTTGGTTCAAACGCAGAAGGGCGCCGTTCTGAGTTGTCCCCTCGACGCGCCCGCGGAATCGCCCATGCTCGCTGAGAAATGCGATGCCGACACCACGCTCGAGGCACAGCGACATCAACTCGGGGCTGACGTAAACGTGTCCGAGGCAAACGATGGATTCGAGGTGGTGAACGGGAACCCGCAGCTTCTGAACGCGATCGACCCGGACCGATACCGTTTCCCCCTCCTTAAATAGGGCCGTTTCGGCGGTCGTCACGTAGAGCGTGTTTAGAAGAACCGCCATGGTCATAGCTCGCGCATGTATGCGGAAAGCCGTCCCCGAGACGGCAGCGAAGGCATGCACTGCTTTCGCAGGCTGCAGCGCTCACACTTCTTGCCCGGCTCCGGATCGGGCGTGTGTCCAGACACGACCATTGCTGCTATCGCACCGACAACATCTTCGGTTGCCTTGCGCAGGCTCTCGTCGAACGGAACCTCTCGCCGCCTGCGCGAAGCCCCAAAGTACAGCGCACCTGCCGGAACAGAAACGCCGAGCATCTCCTCCAGGCAAAGCCCTTGCGCGCATAGCTGCAATTCCGCGTGACGGAAGTCGTTACGGACGCTCCGCTTGTACTCCACCGGGAATGGTCTACCCGGCGACTTGTACGCCGGATCGGAAAAGAAGACGACCATGTCCGCTCTTCCCGACAAGCCCAAACGCTCGCACTTGAGCGGCAGCGCCCGAGCCTTCTTCATTCCCGGCCGTTGTTCGAGGCCAGGCAAGTCCACCTGCTCGTGCATCTGCTTACCCTGGGCGGTCAACACATTCTCTGCCCAGAGCCCCTCAAGATGGATCAGTCCACACTGGCGCCGGCAGAAGCTCCAGTGCTCGATCGCCGAGATCGCGACGAGGCGTTCGTCGTCGTCCACGAGCGGCGGGTTTCCTAGACGAGCGTTTGCACCGTCACGCCGGTCGGCAGGTTCGTATCGTTCAGGCCGACCACGTAGTCACTGAATGAACGTGGCGCTTCGACGCCGTCCTTGCGCTTGACGGAGATGCGGTCGAACAGGTCGGCGGCCTGGGCATTACCGAGGGGCGACTCGTGCTGAAACACGATGAGCTTTCGGGTCGTCATCATTCCACGTGCCGCTGAGCGGTCGTTTTCGAACATATTCTTGAGCGCGTCCCAGAGAACGCGAAGGTCGTCATCGCTGAAGCCGGTCTGGTTCGCAAAGGAAGGCGATACAAAACCGCGACAGATGTAGAGCCCGTAAGGGATAGTCGCCTTTCGCCCCATCGTACGATTGTCGCCGCTCTGCTTCTCGGCCTCTTCCTCGGTGGCCACAGCCATGCGGGTGATGCTGTGTTCCAGTTGAACGATAGGGTCGACCGAACGGCTAAAGGTTAGTTGAACTGGCCCGCGGACCTGACCAGCATTCGCACCCGTGGACATCACGGCACCGAACGTTCGGACGTCGTAATACGTTTCGCACATCTTCTTGCGTGCTTGGTCCACTTCCGAGCCCTGACCAACGCCCTTTTCCTTTCGTTTGTCGCCGTCGTCGACATTCTTGGGTTTGGCCTCCAGATCAATCTTGGCACTCTCATAGGCCTGGACGATCAGTCGATTCAAGACGGCCTTCTCTTTGACGAAAATATCGAATCCTTTTGAACAATTCTTGCTCAGCAGAACATGGTTCCGGACCTTGCGCTTTAGGCAAACGTCCGTGACCAGGCCGTGCCCAGTCTCGGGGTCAATGCGTGGCAAGTTGCCGGCGTCAGGATCACCGTTTGGGTTGCCATCCTGAACGTCAAAGACTAGAGCGAAATCGAATCGGTGCTGAAGCGACATGGTGACCTCAAGCTGTTGGTGGGTTGGCGTTTTCGGTGTTCTCTGTCTTGGTCTTGGTAAAGAAAGCCTGGCGCTGATGGTGAAACCCGAGGGCGAAGAGACCCTGGCGCTCCAGGTTCATTGTCCTCGGAAAGCCGTGGATATCCCCCAAGGATTCTTGCAGCAGCTTTTCTCGAAGCACAGCGAGTCCGGCCTTCTCCTTGCGGAGCTTTGCGAAGTGATGTTGGCTCCGACGGATGAGGGTCGGGAAGACGGCCCCTGGGGTACTGCTGGCAGACCCGTAGTAGCGGTCGACGAGGGTGGCATTCACGCTTCCCAGGGCGTCCTGCTGCACATGATCGAGGATGGCCAGGATGCGCCCTAGCAAGTAGGCCGGTTGACGATTGCTGAGATCGAGTGACACGGTTGGTACCTCCCTTGATGATCGGTTGCGAATCAGGCTGGCCCGAATCAGGCTGCAGCGGGCAGCAAAGCCTCTGCCGACAGGGCCTTCAACTCTTGTCCTGCGCACGGCAGCTTCGAGCACGGATCGAGGAAACGGACGGCCAGATAGCGCGGCCAAATACACCTCCACGCCAAGTCGTGGTGGCAGTCGCTTTGTTTCCCCGAGGGCGGCGAGAGAGGCCAGAAGAGCAGGTAGTGGATAGGTCCCCGGTGTCTCTTCGTAAGGGCGGACAATGCTGGCGTCATCAAGATACTGTTGGATATTCCGAGCGACATCCATCGTCGTCGTTGCCAGAAACGAACGCACCACCGCTCTTCCCTGTGCACCGCTAAGTATCAGCGTGAAGAACTCGTCCGGGTCTTCGAGCGCCGGTTTGCGGCCCTTGTAGGGAGCCAACAGGAGACTTCGGATCGAGTCGGGGTTGTCGCTCAGCGCGAGCAACCACTATAGTTCGCGCGGCTCTTTGGCCCAGAAGACCGCAATGGTGTCGTTGGCAAGAAGCAGGTTCTGCCGTTGTAGAGCGGCACCGTCTTGGCCTTGGGGTCTATTGGAAAGCAGTCTGTTCAGAGCCGCAGCGTAGGCCTCGGCGGCGTCTTGTCCGATGGGCGCGTTTTCGTTGCGAACCAGGCCGTACGACTCGAACGCGTCCGAGTTGAAGCTGACCAAGGGCACGCCGGAGGACGTTGCGCCAGGGACCCCTTTCAAGAAGGTGTGGCGTTCGGCCTTTGTTCCCGTCGCTCCCGTAACGAGACAGCGGACAGCGACGCCCTCCTTCTTTTGCGTACTTCGAAACTGACGCCAATGCTTCTCAACCAATGGAAACAGATGCAGCGGGGTCATGCCCTCGGGGGTGTAGATCACGTAGATCGGCTTCGAAATGACAAGCTGCTTGTCCCTGTTCGATGCAGCCGCGCCGTACGCAGTCAGAAGCGACTCGTGTCGTTCCTTCTCGGGCAAATCAAGGAATGCGAGGAGTGCGTCTAATGCCCGTCGTTCGGTCGAGCCCCGCGGCATAGCGTCCCGGATGGCGGCGCTGCGGTCCCGGAATCGTTGGCATTCGGCGCGGGTGCGTGAAATCGGTGCCTTTCTGGAGGCATCGAGTCCGAAGAGAAATGAGGCCTTGTCTGCAAGGAACAGGGCTGGCGCTTTGGTCCCAGAACGGCCCGGTTCGCGGGCGACACGGAGGCGCGGGAGATCTATTCGCGTCTTCTTCCCTTCCTGGACCTCTGTGGCCACCAACAGAAGCTTGGCATTTTTACCTGCCTCTCCAAGGCTGAGGCAGTAGGCCACCTCCGTGGCAACGAAGTCGGGGTCGTCAACGAGGTGCTCTGCCTGCGCGAGATCATAGAGCGCCCTGAGGATCATGGTGCCTCCGCTTCAAACCGCGGCACATCCATGACTCCGTCCATGAGGCGTGCCTCGAAAAAGCGGGCCTTGTTTGCGGGGCCGAACTCGATGTCGTGCAAGATGAGACCCAGGGGCCGAATACCCTTGAGGCTCTGATCAGCCGCAGGCAGAAGATCGGGCGCGGGCGTGACGATGGCCTCGAACTCCCGACACCCCAGGTAGGGCTGGTGAAAATGCTGACCCTTTTCGAGACGTCGCTGGAACATCTCCGCGAACTTGGTGGTGTTATCTGCAGGTCCAGCCTTCTCGGTCATTTCGAAGTGCGTCTCGATGATGTAGTCGACATCGGCAAGGTACAGAGTGTTGCGCTGGGCCCGGTCTTCGTCGGCGCAATAGGTCGCGTGCTCGCCCCGTTCAGAAAGGCGCCCGTTGACTTCGTTGCGCCGGAGTTGACCGAACTTGATCGCGTTGAGGACGCGGATGCGCTCGATGTGCCAGCGAATCGCTGGCTTCCAGAGAATTGCTTCGAGCACTCCTCGCGCTGCGGACGGGGTCATAACCTCGTAGCTCACGCGTTCGACTTTCAGCTCGGGCCGGGTGAAGCACGCCATCGGGCCGCGGGCTCGTACGCGAAAGGTAGGTGATCGTTCGGGCATGTTTCCTCCTCAAAGGATGAGGGCTGTGGACGCGTCTGCGGCTGTACGTAGGCCAAGACTCTTGTCGTAGTGAAGGTCGGAACAAAGGGCCCAGAGCCCGGGGTGAATCTCTTCGACCGCACCCTCGGCTTGGAGGCTCTGGAACTGGTTGGGATAGACCGAGACGCCGTAGCGCTGGAGAGCGCGGAGGCGTTCTCGTGATGGGCCAGCGAACCGAAGGACGTGCAGAGCGTCTTTGGACCTGGAGTCAAGCGGGACGAAGACGGTGTTGCTGGCCTGCTCGATCATTCTGAAGGTTTCCGCGGTTTCTTGGAAACGAAGGCCGGCCCGCATGGGTT
The DNA here is from genome assembly GCA_964616265.1 of uncultured Myxococcales bacterium. Taxonomy (GTDB): domain Bacteria; phylum Myxococcota_A; class Polyangia; order Fen-1088; family Fen-1088; genus Fen-1118. Next base: position 5,585 of record CAZTTW010000209.1, read on the forward strand.
GTATCCGGTGCAGGTCGAGATCACGGTGTGAATAGAGCCGATCGAAATAGTCCCTGAAGGTCTCCGGTACGAAGATGTCCAGCTCGGGCGTGCCGGCGAGCATGCTTTGGGCGACGTCCTGATGCAGACGGAGGGACTTGGGTGGCTGCGTTGGTGCCCGGTAGACGAAGAAATGCCCCGTTGGCAGAGAGCCTTCCCGGTTGCACCGGCCAGCGCTCTGCGCGAGCGATTCGAGCCCAGCCATCGCACGGAAGACCACGGGAAAATCGATATCGACTCCGGCCTCGACCACCTGGGTGGAAACCAGGCGGCACCTTCTGCCGGCCCTAAGGCGTTCTTTTACGGTTTTCAGGACCTGTGACCGATGTTCAGGACACATGGCCGCGCTCAGGTGAAAGGCCTCGCCATCCAGGCGGGAGACTGCCTGCCACAGGGCCTGTGCATCTTTCTTCAGATGGGTGATTACGAGAACCTGATCGTGCTCGCTTAGATCTTCAGCAAGGGACTGCCAGAAATCGTCCGCCCGCTCCGTCCGCGCCACTTCCAAGTCCGTTGGCCAATGGACTTCCACTCGGCGCAAGCCTTCCCAAAGGCGGGTAGCCAAGTCTCGCGGAACAATCTCTCGCGGGACTGTAGTCAGCCCAGGAAATTGGCGAGCCCCGAGGTCCCGCCGATGGAGGGCCGGCTGGGTCGCGGTCATCAGCAGCACGGTGACGCCGTAGTGGTTAACGAGCTCGTCGAGGACATCCAAGATCGGCGCTAGAAGGCTCGCCGGTAGACTCTGGACCTCGTCGAGAACCAGCACGGAATCGATCAAGTTGTGCAGCTTGCGGCAGGCCCCAGGACGGTTGGCGAACAGACTCTCGAAGAGTTGGACCTGGGTCGTAACGATCAGGGGTGCGTCCCAGTTCTCGGCGGCGACGCGACCGACGGCCGTCGCCTTGTCCTGGTCGACTGCGCTGTGATGTTCGAGGACGACCTCGGATCCGAGGTCTGCGAACACCTCTCGCATGACCCCGCACGTCTGCTCGATGATACTCGTGAAGGGCAGAGCGAAGACTACACGGCGCAGTTTGTGGGCGGCGGCGTGGCCAAGCGCAAACGTCAGGCCGGCGAGCGTCTTTCCGCCTCCGGTAGGAACGGTGAGGCTGAACGAGCCACGAGGTTCGGCGGCCGCGGTCACGCAGGCTGCTCGCACTTCGCTGCGCAGGCAATTGACCGGCGTGGGGCGAGCCGACATTTGCTTGTTGGCCATGAACGCGTCAAGCGCGTGCAGATATTCCGTCACATTCGGCCATCCGACAGAACGCGCAGATTGCTTTGCTTTAGCGTCATCGCCGCCCGCGCGGCTGAAGTAGTTCTCGGTATCCAGGAAGTCGGCGTCGGTGAGGGCGGAGAAGAGCATGCGGACGAACAGCTCAAGGCTTCTGCTACCCTTTTCTGCGGAACAGGAGGATTGAAGCCATGACGGCAAGATCGGGTTCACGAGATCGGTGGCGTCGCTTCCGGCAGACGCGGCAACGACGGCGTAGCGTTTCTGTTCTTCGGAGTCTTTAAGACGTTCTCGAAGACGCTCCCGATCGGGTATCCCGCCGTGATGACCGGCGATCGCGAACGCGAGCGAACACCCCAAGCGCTGTCCGAGCTTTTCCACCGCATGTAGCGCCCCGGTGGCGCTGTGAGGTGGTCCGTGGCGCCGCTTTCCCTCGGCTTCTTCAACGTGAGCTTCGGTAGCCGCTTCGCCCGCGGCGCGAATGAACGCTTGCCAATCGGGCGCAGCCTTACCCATATCGTGCCAAATGCCTGCCAGTCGCCCCCATTGGGCATCCATCAC
>CAZTTW010000210.1:0-7377 GCA_964616265.1 uncultured Myxococcales bacterium
GCATCGTCGCGGCGTCGGATCAGACGGCCGTGTTCAACGGCTTTTGCGGCGCCGAATCCGGCTACGTGCCAGTGTCCACCGTCGCGCCGGCATTGCTGATCAGCGAAATCGAATTGCAGCGCACCCGCCGCGCGCTGGAGCGGCCGCCGATCCTGCCAGCACCATGGCGGCAATAGACTGAGGAGGAATGAAGGGGCATCTACAAACCGCCGCCTCCACTTAATCGTGCTACCTTTCCCGCCCCATGCCTCGCGATCCCAAGATTACGCCCATCACTCGCCACGAACCGCGTACGTTCTACGCCACGCGCACGACCCGTACCAAATCCTCCGAGGTCTGGGATCTGTGGTCCGTCGAGGACGGCCGTCGGGTGGGCTTCATGTCGGTGGTCGACGACGGTAACGTGGTGTACGCGCTGGTAACCATCAAGCGAGGCACGTCCCACGACGAAGTCGCGGACATGGTCGACGGATTTTTCCCGCCATCGTCCACCGATGCGACTATGCGCGAAGTCGTCATTGCCAACTACGACGCCGATCCCACCGTCGTCGAGTCCGACTTTGCCAGCGAAGTCTAAGTCTTCGCCTCCCGCTGTTTTCCTGCCCCGATACCGCCGAGGGCGGCTATCCTGCAGAGGATGTCTGCGTCAGGTAACCCCGCCCTAGGACCCTTCCGGGGGCTCGCCCCCTACGACGAGAGCAGCACGAGTCTTTTCTTCGGGCGTACCGAAGAAGCGCAGGCCCTGCTGCAGCTCGTGACCAAGAACACGGCGCGCGTCACCGCCCTGTGCGGCGAGCCCGGCGTTGGCAAGACGTCGCTGATCCGTGCCGGGCTGCTCCCGCTTTTGGCCAAGCACGACGTGGCCAGTGTGTACCTTGGCAGCTACGTGAATTTCGAGCAGGAGCTATGGCAAGCGCTTGGGCGCGTGCGCGGCGAGCCTCCCACGCCGGGAGAAAGCGCCTCGGATTATCTGGTGAGCGTGGCGAGCGCGTCCGCGGGCGGAACGCTGCTGGTGCTCGACCACCTCGAGGAGCTCCTGGCCGAAGACGCCGACCCAGCGGCGACGGTCGCTCGGCCCGCGCTGGCGTCGCTGCTCAAGATCGCGATGCCCAGCGCCGGTGGTCGCTTGCGCGTCCTGCTTTGCATCGACGGCGCGCACTTTCATCGGCTCGACCGCCTGTACGACATCGCCGAGATTTCGCCCGCGGCCGGTGGCTGGATGGAGCTGGCGCGACTTGGCCAAGGACAAGCCGCCGAGGTCCTCGAGCAGACGGCACTCAACACGGGCACATTCTTCGAGGCGGGCCTAGCCGCGCTGATGGCCACGGATCTTTGCCGTGGCGGCCCGTGCCTGCCGGCGGACTTGCAGATCGTGGGCATGCTCTCCGTCGAGCAACGACTCACGACCTTGCGGCGCTACGAGCGCGCCGGCGGCGCCAGCACGATCCTCTACAGCTTTCTCCAGCGCGCCACCGTCGAAGGCGGCGAGACGGCTGCCATGCGCATTCTCCTGGCTTGCGCGAACAATGAACGCCTGACCATGACCGAGCTGGCGGCGCGCTACAAGCTGACCGAGCTGGCCGCCGAAAAAGCCACCCTCGCGTTGACCGCGCGGGGCGTTCTTCGCGGAAGCGGCAACCAAGGCGGAGGACGCTTGCTGCTCGCGCATCCGTATCTTGCTCCCCGCATCCGCGAGCACGCCGCCATCGCGATGGCCCACGTTCAACAGTCGCGCCGGGCTCTGCGCCGACGCATGCTGACCGGAACGCCTCTCACGGTGCTCGAGATAAGGGATGTTCGAGCGCATCTCGGAAAGGATGTGTCCGACGAAGAAGGCGCCACCGTCCGTCGCAGCATTCGTCGGGTCGCGCTTCGCTTCGGCCTCAGCGTGCTGTTTCTGCTGGCCATCTTCTTCGGCCTCATCTTCGAGCAACGAACGTCGTACACCCTGGCCTTCGAACCGGCCAAGGACTCGCCGAGCAGCCGCGTCGTGGTCCGGCGCGGACGCAGCAGCCTTTCCTTTCTCAATTTTCTCCCGGCCACGCCTCGCTTCGGCGCCATCCTGGCGGACACCGGCTTTGCCTCGACGGGCGTGGCGGCAGATCTCGGCCGACGCATTTCTTCCGGACGCGCCTCGGGCACGCTCGACAAGAACCGCGGCACGCCCATCCCGATTTGGCTGCGCACCGTGCTCGACGGCCTTGGCCCGGTTCCGCGGGGTGTGTCGCTGGTGCTGCTCGGCGATCCCGCGGGCATCGTGTCGCTCAAGCAGGCCTTCGTCGATCCGACCTTGCGCCGAGAAGCGCTCGAAGCGTTAAGCGTGGTCGGCACGGGCGGTGCGGGCGAAGACGAGATCCTCGCCGCCGCGCTCAACGATCAGTCGCCGGAGGTGCGGCGCCGCGGTGTCGAAGTGGCGGCGTCCATCGATCGTCGTCAGGGCAAGGGCACCCATGCCGGCATTCTGCGCACGGCCTTGGCAGACAGCTCCTTCTCGGTGCGTAGCACCGTCTTGCACGAGTGTTCTACCCTCGACGGAACAACCGCGGCCAGCATTTTGGCCATCGCGCTGGCCGACAAGGATCCGTCCTTCCGACGCCTCGCCGAAAAAGGCATCATGGATTTGGCCATCCGTTCGCCGAACGCTGCCACCGACGCTGTTCGCCTGGGTCTCGCCAGCTCGGATGCACAGTCGCGGCGGACGGCCTTGGCGCTGCTCGATCGCATCGCCGCCGCGGTTCCGCACGAAGCCATGTCGGCGCTCGCCCAGATTGCTGCCGACGAGCAAGCCCCCGAAGAGGCGCGCATCTCGGCGCTGTCGTTCTTGCGCAAGAGCGGCGAAATTCAGGATTCGCTGAAGCCCGTGCTGGAAAAAGCGGTGGCGCCCGAAGCGCCGCCGCGCCTGCGCACCGCCGCCCTGCCCATCTACGCCCGCCTCATCGATCCGGCCGAGGTCGAAAGCCTGGCCGCGACGGCAGCGAAAGGTCCCCCCGCAAGCCGCGTGACCGCCGCGGCGCTGTGGGGCGTGGTCGCCATCAAACAGCCGGACGCTGCCACCAAAGCGCTCAAAGGCTTCCTTTACGATCCGACACCCGACGTGCGCGCCGAGGCGGCACGCGCCTTCGGCTATTTGAAGCACGAAGGACCCGAGTTGGTGCGCAAGGCGCTGGTCGATCCCAATCCCGAGGTTGCTCGCGCGGCCATCGAGTCCTCCATTCGCCTGTCGTCGTCGCAGGCGGCGTTGGTGGCGGAAGACCTCGGACACGCTCTGGTCAAGGTGCGTCCGGCGACCCGCAAGGCCATCGTCGAGGCGCTCGGGCAAATCGGACAAACCCGACCCGCGGCCGCGCTGCCGCCACTGTCACGCGCGCTCAAACAAAGCGAGATCCCGACACGCGTGGCTGCGGCGCACGCGTTTTGCGAGATGGCGCGCAAAGCGCCGGTCGCCGCCTCGCCCTACCTGCGCATCGCTTCGCGCGACGACAACCGCGACGTGCGCACGGAAGCCGCCGCCTGCCTCGGCAGCTTGACCGAAGGCGATCCGAAAGGCGCCGCGCACATGGCCGTGCAGTTGGCCGCTTCGGAAGAACCCGCCGTGCGCGCCGCCGTGGCTGCGTCGCTCGGCGCACTGGCCGCCGAGGCGCACGATATCGTGTTCGCGCCGCTGTTTGGTCTGCTCGAGGATCGCGAGCGTGCCGTGCGCATCGCTGCCGGCGAAGCGCTGGTCGCTTGCGGCAACGCGAAGGTGCCCGTCGGCAAGCACGCGGCCGAGCTGGAAAAGAAGCTGTCGGCGTTCTTTGGCCAGGGCGATCTGGAAGAACGCCAGCTGGCCCTGCGAGTGGCGGCCAGCCTGGCCGTTCCCGCCGTGCTTCGCCAGGCCGCCCGCGATTCCGACGAGACCATGCGCCTCGAAGCGATGAAAGCGGCGACCGCCATGGGACCTGCCGTGCTGGATGTCTTGCAGGCCGGCGCCGAAGATCGCGATGCGTTCGTGCGCGCCGAAGCCGTGCGCGCGCTCTCGACCTCGTCTGGTCCGGGCGCGGCCAAGGTCCTGCCGGTCTTCGAAACCATGCTGCGCGCCGGTGACCCCGCCACGCGGCGAGCAGGCGCCATCGCGCTCGGTGAAGTGGCGGGCGCCTCGGAATCCGCGGTGGCGATTCTAGGCCTCGTCCTACGTCAGCGCGGCGAATCGGTGCGCGCCGCCGCAGCCGAGGCCATCGCACGCATCGCCCAACGGGATCCGAAAGCCGCGGCGCCGCTCCTGGAACAAGCGCTGACCGATCCGGCCCACGACGTCCGCTCGGCAGCCACGCGTGGGCTTGGTGCCGTGTGGGCGGCAGAGCGATCACCGACGGAAATCGCGAGCATTCTGGAGTCCTCGGAAGCCGATAGCGTGCGCCGCTTCGTCGCGCTGGAGGCGCTCGTGCTGCAAGCCACCGATATCTCGTCGGACAAGCAAGGCGCGAAGGGCGGCAAGAGCAAGAAGGCCAAAGAGCTGCTCGAAAAGGTCGCCAAGTCAGGGCCGCCGCAGGCACGACTGGCAGCCCAGGTCGGCCGCGTCTTCCTGGGCGGCCGCCGCGAGGACATGCATTCGTTCTTGGAAAAACTGTACGGTGGATAGCCCGCTACTTACGCATGAAGAAGGAGAAACACGATGGGAACACGAGGACGCGAGATCATCGGGATCGACGTCAACGTCTTGTTGAAGTTGCTCAATCAAGCCTACGCCAGTGAGTGGCTTGCCTATTACCAGTATTGGCTCGGCGCCAAGGTCATCAAAGGACCAATGAAGGATGCCGTGGCGGCCGAGCTCACGCTGCACGCCACCGAGGAGCTGAATCACGCCGTCTTGGTCTCGAACCGCATCATCCAGCTGGGCGGGGAGCCCGCCTTGTCGCCGAAGGACTGGTTCGACTTGAGCCCGTGCAAGTACGACGCGCCCAAGGATCCGTACGTCGCCGTGTTGCTCGACCAGAACATCTCGGGCGAGCAATGCGCGATCACGACCTACAAGGCGCTCATGGACTTCACCAAGGACAAGGACATGGTGACCTACAACATGGCGCTGACCATCCTCGAACAGGAGGTCGAGCACGAGGAAGACCTGCAAAGCCTGCGCGAAGATCTCGACCTCATGGTCCAGCGCGGCGCCAAGTAGAGCGGTTGTTTTCCGGGACGCGGGTGGTGCTAGGATAGCGCTCCATGAAGCTCACCCGCATTCTCCTCGCCAGCTCCATTTTTTCCGCGGCCCTCGCCGTTCCACTTTTGCTCCATCAGCGCACGACGCTGGCGGCGCCGCTCGCTCCGGCCGCCCCGCCGCCAGCCGCGCCCACCGGCACGTGCAAGATCTACGGCGACGGCAAGTGCTGCAGCCCCGACATCACCATGCACCTAGCGAAAGAGGCCGTATTCTCGGCCTGCGGCGAATCGGACGCCACGTTCCTTGGCGAAGCCGCGTCCAAGGACATGTTCACGTGCAAGTACCATTTCAAGGTCGCGGGTGAGAATGCCGACGACACGATCGTGCAGGTCTACATGAGCGCTGCCAAGGAGGTGCCGGACAAGCCGACCGATCCGTTCTTCAGCTACCGTAAAGTCGGTAAGGTTTGGATGACCGACAAGGCGAAGTCGCCCAAGGCCGCCGCCATGAGCAATTCGACCACCGGCCTCTACTTGCCTGGCAAGGGCTACTACGTGATGGTTTCCGCTTCGACCAAGGTCTGCACCAAGAACGAGGTCGCCACCCTCGCCAAATCCGTCAAGTAGCGCATGGCCCTCGCCGGGCTCTTGCTGTTCGTGGCCGGACTGTGCCTCGGCCCGATGCAAGAGACGGATCTATTCTTCCGCCTGAAAAGCGGCGAGGAATTCCTGCGCACCGGACACCTGGTTCATCAGAATCTGTTTTCGTTCACGTTCCCGACGGCGCCCTATCTCGACAGCGCCTGGCTGTTCGACGTCGGGGCCGCGCTCGTCTATCGCTTGGGCGGTTTCCCTGCCGTGGTGATTGCCAAGACGCTGGTCGTGCTGGGCATTGCAGCGCTTGCGTACAGCGTGTGCCGCCGGCAAGGCGCATCGGCGCCTGCAATCGCGGTCGCCCTGGGTGTGGCGTTTTGGTGCTTGCGCGAGCGGCTCGTCGAGCGCCCGCATGTGTTCTCGCTCCTAGGCGACGTGGTCGTGCTCGCCTTCCTGCCGTCCATCGAAAAGAGCGAGCGCCGCGCGTGGCTGCTTCTTCCGGCGGTCGTGCTGTGGGCGAACCTGCACGCGGGTGCCTTCCTGGCCGCAGCTCTACTGTCGCTTGCCGCCGCGGGCGCGCTCGTCGATCGCCTTGGCAAAGGGCCATGCGCGCGCTTGACCTGCTTTGCGGTGCTTTCGTCGCTGGCGTTGCTGGTCACGCCGGTGGGCATCGGCATCTTTCGCTACCTCACATTTCACATCGGCATTTTCGACCTTCACCCGGTCGACGAATTTCGCTCGCTCACCTGGCGATCGGACTTTCCGTTCGTGCTTTTCGTGCTGGGTGCCACCGTCATGCTGGTGCTATCGCGACCCACGCCCTGGCGACGACTGGTACCGGCGGCGGGCCTCGTCACGCTGGCGTTTTCGCACGTGCGCTTTTCCGCGGATGCAGCCCTCGTGCTCGCGGTGGTTGCCGCGCCGGCCCTCTCCAAGCTGCTTGCTCGGCTCGCACCGCTCGAGCGCGCGACCTCGCGGGCTCTGTTTGCTGCCTTCGTTCTCGCGACCTTGGTGCCTCGCGCTGCGGACGCTGCCCGCGGCGGACGCTTCGTCGACGTCCACCTGGACGAAAGCGCCCTGCCCCTCGACGCCCTTCGCTTCGTCGACGAGCATGACCTGCGCGACCGGATGTACAACGACTTCGAGACCGGCTCCTACTTTCTGTGGCAGGGCCATCCGCGCTACCGAGTATTCGTGGATCCGCGCCTGCCCGCCTACCCCGTCCCATTCCACCAGCTGCTCGGCCGCATGGACATCCGCCGCGACGAATGGACCGCCGCGATGGATAATCTCGGCGTGACCTCCGCGCTGCTGGACTACGCCGGCATCAACCGGCGCGCGAGCTATTGGGATCCGCAACAGTGGGCTCTGGTCTTTCGTGCCAAGGACACGCGGGTCTTCGTGCGCCGCTTGCTTCGCTGGAGCGCGCTGATTGCCGCCTACGAAATTCCGGCAACCTTCGACTTCACCGTCGAAGGCGGAACGACCACGCAGCCGATTCCGACACCGCCAGCGCTTTCACCGGTCTCTGCCTGCGAGTGGCAGATCCGTCTAGGCGACCTTTACTTCGATCTCGACAACGCCAAGAGCGAACGGGCCATCGCCGCGTATCGAGCGGCGCTCGCTCGTCCTGCCGGCTGCTCGAAC
>CAZTTW010000211.1:0-7374 GCA_964616265.1 uncultured Myxococcales bacterium
CCGAGTCCTACCGCCCGCTCATCGTTGCCTACCAGAACGGCTCGCCGGTGCGCCTGAGCGACGTGGCCAAGGTGCTCGACGATGTTGAAAACGCGCAGCTCGCCGGCTGGGCCGGCGCACGCCGCGCGGTGATCATGAACATTCAACGCCAGCCCGGCGCGAACCTCATTAAAGTCACCGACGCCGTGAAAGCGTTACTGCCGCAGTTGCGCGCGGTCATGCCCAAAGCGGTCGACATCACGGTGCTTTCGGATCGCACCGAAACCGTGCGTGCCTCGGTCGACGACGTTCAGTTCACCTTGCTGATCACGGTGCTGCTGGTGGTCGCGGTCATGTACCTTTTCCTGCGCACGTTCCGCGCGACCATCATTCCCGGCGTGGCCGTGCCACTGTCCCTGATCGCGACGTTCGGGGTCATGCACCTGTGCGGTTACAGTCTGAACAATCTCACGCTGATGGCGCTGACCGTCGCCACCGGTTTCGTCGTCGACGACGCCATCGTCATGGTGGAGAACATTGTCCGCTACATCGAGCTCGGCGATGCGCCGATCGAGGCGGCGCTCAAGGGCGCACGGCAAATCGGCTTCACCATCGTATCGCTGACGGTCTCGCTGATCGCCGTGCTGATTCCTCTGCTCTTCATGGGCGGCATCGTCGGCCGACTGTTCCGCGAGTTCGCGGTCACGCTCGCCATCGCCATCGGCATCTCGGCTCTGCTCTCGCTCACCCTGACCGCGATGATGGGTGGCCACGTACTCCGCCCGCACAGCGCGCACAAGCCGGGCCGACTGGAACGCCAATCCGAAGCAGCCTTCGACGCCATGGTCCGCTTCTACGATCGCGGCCTGCGCTGGGTGCTCACGCACAAGCGCCTCACCCTGATTGCTACCGTGGCAACGTTGGCGCTCACGGGCATCCTCGCCTGGGTGATTCCCAAAGGGTTCTTCCCTCAGCAGGACACCGGCCTCGTCGTGGGCGTCTCCGAAGCGCCACCGACGATTTCGTTTCCCGCCATGATGGATCGCCAGCGCACTTTGGCCGACGTGATCCGCGCCGATCCCGACGTGCAGACCGTGGCGTCGTTCATCGGCGCCGACGGGAGCAACCCGACCATGAACGTCGGCCGCTTGTCGATTTCACTCGTGCCACGGAACAAGCGCAGCTCCGACGCGGACGCGGTCATTGCGCGCCTTTCGCCGAGACTGGCCGAGGTTCCTGGCATCACGACGTACCTGCAAGCCGTGCAGGATCTTCAGGTGGACACCCGGACGAGTCGCACGCAGTTCCAGCTTACGCTGGAGGACGCTGACCCGCAGGAGCTTGCCCAATGGACGCCCAAGCTCCTTGGCGCCATGAAGGGGCTTCCGCTGCTGCGCGACGTGGCCAGCGATCAGCAGGAAGGCGGTCTCGGTCTGTCGCTGGTCATCGATCGCGACAGTGCCTCGCGCCTGGGTATTTCGGCGCAGGTGCTCGACGACACGCTCTACGATGCCTTCGGCCAGCGGCAAGTCTCGACCATCTTCACCCAGCTAAACCTCTACCGCGTGATCCTCGAAGTCGAGCCGGCCTTTCAGCAAAATCCGACGGCGCTGCGTTCGATTTACGTGCGCGCCAGCAATGGTGCACCGGTATCCCTGGATTCCATCTCCCACTACGAGCAGACGCAAGGTGCGCTGACCATCGACCATCAGGGGCAATTCCCGGCAGCAACACTTTCGTTCAATCTCGCGCCGGGCGCCTCGCTCGGCGATGCCGTCAGCGCGATCTCGGCAGCGATGGCAACGCTGAATCTTCCACCGGGCGTGCACCCGTCGTTTCAAGGCGCCGCCAAGGTCTTCTCCGAGTCCCTCGCCAGCGAGCCGATCCTCATCCTCGCCGCGCTCATCACCGTCTATATCGTGCTCGGCGTCCTTTACGAAAGCTACATCCACCCCATCACGATTCTGTCGACCTTGCCGTCGGCCGGCGTCGGCGCGCTGCTGGCCCTCATGCTCGTGCGCATCGACTTCAGCATCATCGCGCTCATTGGCATCATTCTGCTCATCGGCATCGTGAAAAAGAACGCCATCATGATGATCGACTTCGCGCTCGAAGCCGAACGCGAACAAGGCATGGATCCCGAAAGCGCGATTCACCAAGCATGCCTCCTGCGCTTTCGGCCCATCATGATGACCACCATGGCAGCGCTGCTGGGCGGGCTGCCCATGGCGCTTGGTCACGGCACCGGCTCCGAGCTACGACGGCCTCTCGGTATTGCCATCGTGGGTGGGCTGCTCATTTCGCAGGTGCTCACGCTCTACACCACTCCGGTGATCTACCTGGCGATGGACAAGTTGCGCCGACGCCTCACCAGAAAGAACGCGAGCGCAGTGCCCGTCGCCCTCGAACCCGCCGGAGAGCCGCGCCCGTGAACATCTCGGGGCCTTTTGTCCGCCGCCCCATCGCGACGACGTTGCTTGCGGCGGCGATTCTGCTGGCGGGAATGGCCGCGTTCCTGAGACTGCCGGTGGCGCCCTTACCACGCGTCGACTATCCCACCATCAACGTGTCCGCCGCCTTGCCCGGCGCCAGCCCCGAGACGATGGCCAGTTCGGTGGCCACGCCGCTCGAACGACGCTTCGGGCGCATCGCCGGCTTGACGGAAATGACCTCGTCGAGCGCACTCGGTGCGACGAGCATTACCATGCAGTTCGATTTGGACCGCGATATCACCAGCGCGGCCCGAGACGTCCAAGCCGCCATCAACGCGGCCGGTGGCGAGCTGCCGCCCAATCTGCCGAGCCTGCCGACCTACCGCAAGGTGAACCCCTCAGACGCTCCCATCCTCATCGTCGGGCTGACCTCGGATACCTTGCCCCTGTCCCAGGTCTACGACACCGCCAACACCATCCTCGCGCAAAAGGTCTCGCAGGTGGAAGGCGTGGGCCAAGTCTTCGTGGGTGGCGGGCAGCAGCCTGCCGTGCGCGTGCAAGTCGATCTCGACGCCCTGGCGGCTCGCGGACTCGCCATGCAGGACGTGCGCACGGCCCTTGCGGCATCGACCGTAAATCGCCCCGAAGGAGTGCTTGCCAACGACCAGCGAACCTTGATTCTTCGCTCGAATGATCAACTGTTCGGCGCCGACGCCTTCCGACAGGTGATCCTCGCAGCACAAGGCGAAGCAATCGTGCGTCTTGGCGACGTGGCCCAAGTCTTCGACGACGTAGAGAACAATCGCGTCGCGGGTTGGGTGGACGGACATCGCGCGGTCGTCATGATCATTCGCCGCCAGCCGGGCGCCAACATCCTCGAAACCATCGAGCGCATCAAGGCCTTGCTTCCGACCCTCGCCACCTCGATCTCGCCCTCGATCAAGATCGAGATCGCGCTCGACCGGGCGGGCACCATTCGCGCTTCGGTCCGCGACGTCGAAGGCACGCTGATTATCAGCATCGCGCTTGTCATTCTGGTGGTTCTGTTCTTTCTGCGCAGCCCGCGCGCCACCTTCATTCCGGCGGTCGCCATTCCGCTCTCGCTGTGCGGAACCTTCGCGGTCATGTACCTCATCGACTACAGCATCGATAATCTGTCGCTCATGGCGCTCACGATTTCGACAGGCTTCGTGGTCGACGACGCCATCGTCGTGATTGAAAACATCGTTCGGCACGTGGAACAGGGACTGTCCCCTCGGGAGGCGGCGCTGCTCGGCGCAAAAGAGATTGGTTTCACCATCGTTTCAATCACAGTGTCGCTCTTGGCCGTGTTCATCCCCATTCTGCTCATGGGCGGCATCGTCGGGCGTCTGTTCCGCGAGTTCTCCGTCACGCTCAGTATTGCGATTGCGGTCTCGGCCGTCGTTTCGTTGACCCTGACCCCGATGATGGGCTCGCGGCTCTTGCGCAGCAAGAACGCTCTGCCCGGGCGCTTGTCACAGGCCCTTGAACGGGGCTTTGCAAGCTTGCATCGCCTCTACGAGATTTGTCTGGGCTGGATTCTGCGCCATACGTTCGCCGCCTTGATGCTCACCCTTGCCACCTTGGCGTTGACCGTGGCGCTCTTCATCGCGGTTCCCAAAGGCCTCTTTCCGCAGCAAGACACGGGATTCCTGATGGGCACCACCGAGGCCGCGCAGGACGTATCCTTCCCGGCCATGAAGGCCTACCAAGAGCAAATCAATGCCCTGGTCGGCTCGGATCCCGACATCGCGCACATGGTTTCTTCCATTGGCAGCATGAACGCTTCGACCGGCAATACCGGTACTCTCTTCATCGAGCTCAAGCCCGCCCCCGGGCGCAAAGTTACCGCCGATCAAATCATCGCCCGCCTGCGTCCCAAGGCCGCACGTCTGCCGGGCATCAAACTGTATCTGCAGTCTGTCCAGGATCTGCGCATGGGCGGTCGATCGGCCCGCACGCAATATCAGTACACAGTTCAGGACGCCGACCTGGACGAGCTTAAACAGTGGGCGCCGAAAGTCGTGGAACAGTTGCGCCACTTGCCCGAGCTGAAAGACGTTGCGACCGATCAACAGACCGCGGGCTTGCAACTCGGCGTCACACTCAATCGCGACACGGCCGCGCGCCTCGGCATCACGCCACAAGCAGTGGACGAAGCTCTTTACGATGCCTTCGGCCAGCGCCAAGTCGCCATTTCGTACACGCAACTCAACTTCTACCGAGTGGTACAGGAATCGCTGCGCAGCCAACAAACGGGCCCCGAAGCCCTGCGCAAGATCTTCGTGCCCACGCCGACCGGAGGGCAAGTTCCTCTGTCCGAAATCGCCACGGCCACGCCCGGCAGCACGACCCTTGCAATCACGCACCAGGGACAGTTCCCATCGACGACGATTTCGTTCAATGTCACCGAGGGCAAGTCCCTGGGCGACGCCGTGGCTGCCATTGGCCGAGCGGAACGGACCATGCACTGGCCCGACGGCATGCGCGGCGCTTTTCAGGGGACCGCGCAGGCTTTCGGCACGTCCCTGGAAAGCGAGCCATGGCTGATTCTGGCGGCGCTAGTCGCCGTGTATCTGGTCCTGGGCATGCTCTACGAGAGCTTCATTCACCCGATCACGATTCTCTCCACCCTGCCCTCGGCTGGTGTCGGCGCGCTGCTGGCGTTACTGCTCTGCCGGACCGACTTCAGCATCATCGCGCTCATCGGCATCATTCTTCTCATCGGCATCGTCAAAAAGAACGCCATCATGATCGTCGACTTTGCCATCGAGGCGCGCCGGGCGCGTGGACTGTCTCCTGTCGACTCCATTCGCGAAGCCAGCCTTCTGCGCTTTCGCCCCATCTTGATGACCACGTGTGCGGCACTACTTGGCGCGCTTCCGCTCGCCATCGGTGGAATCGGTGCCGAGCTACGCAAACCACTCGGCATCGCCATCGTGGGCGGACTGCTCCTGTCTCAGCTGGTAACGTTGTTCACCACGCCCGTCATTTACCTCTGGCTCGACCGCCTCGTGTCGCGCCGACGCGCCTAAGAAAGGTCGCAGTCTGCCACGCTCGAGGCCGCGCGAGCGCTACTGGGACATGGCCGTGCACGCCGCGCTGTTGTTCGCGAAGCGAACGTCGTTGGCGCACAGCTTCGCGTAGGGTTCGCAGAATCCGGTATCACAGTCCTGGTCGACCGAGCAGGCAAAGCCCACCCCGAGCTGCACGGCGCACGCTCCGGACTCGCAACGGAGGTTTTCCAAACACGGGGTGGCATCGTCACAAGCGGCGCCGAGGGTTCCCTTGCCTATGCACAGCGAAACAGGCGCGGCGCCACTGCAATAGCTTCCGCGCGGACAGATCTCGCCGACATTGGCACAACCTTGGCCTTGCGCCACGGTCTTTGCTCGGCCGCAAAAGCCCTTGTCGCAAATGTACCCGTCGATGCAATCCACGTCGACGTCGCAAGGTCCATTGAGCGCTTTTGTGCCGCGGTAGACGTTCGCGCAGGCACTGTCTATCGACGCGATGGCAGCGGACGTCAGCGCCACCGCGCCTTGGTTCAGCTTGCCGTAGACCTCGCCGATTTTCGCCAAGCATGCGTCGGCGTTGGAAGGGATGAAGTCCCGCCTGATGTTTTGTTGCGCCTGCGCGCTGCAATCGGCGAGCCGCCCGGCCATGCACTCAGATGTCGTGATGAGACAAGCCGGCGCCACCGCCGCGCAGATCTCCTGCGCGTACGTGTTGCAGTATTCGGTTTGCGTGGTGGGAGACTTCTCGTTACCGCAACCAGCGAACGCGACGAGAGCGAGCGAAAGCAGACGAAGGCGCATGGCCACAATCTTGGCCTAGACGCAACCGACGTCAAAAAAGACGCCGCTTCGGACGATGCCAACGCTCACTTCGCAAAGTCTACCGCGCGCGTCTCGCGCACCACCGTGACCCGAATTTGGCCGGGGTACGACAACTGCGACTCGACCTTGCGTGCGATCTCCTTCGACAACGTACGCGCTTGCTCGTCACTGACTTTGCTGTTCTCGACGAGGACGCGGACCTCGCGTCCCGCCTGGATGGCGAAGGCGCGTTCCACGCCATCGAAGCCCGTCGCGATCTTTTCCAAATCGTCCAGCCGCTGCACGTACGATTCCAGGGCTTCGCGCCGGGCGCCCGGACGTTGATTGGAGAGCACGTTGGCGGCGTCCACGATGTGGTCCAAAACGTCCTCCGCCGGAACCTCCCCGTGATGCGCTTCGATGGCGTGGCAAATTTTCGGAGATTCGCCGAACTTGCGCGCGACGGTCGCGCCTGCCACCGCGTGCGGGCCGTCGACCTCTTGATCGACGCCGCAGCCGATGTCGTGCAAGAGACCCGCCCGTCGCGCGACCTTGACTGGATAGCCAAGCTCGCCGGCAATGGTGCCGGCCAAGAATCCGACCTCGATCGAGTGCTGCAAGAGATTCTGAGCCGTGCCCGAGCGAAAGCGCAGCTTGCCGAGCAGTCGCCCGAGATCGGGGTGCAGGCGACCGATGCCGAGGTCGAACGCCGCCTGGTCGCCCGCCTCTTTGCACTGCTGCTCGACCTCGTCGGTGGCTTTGCGAACCATCTCCTCGATGCGCGTGGGATGAATGCGGCCGTCTGCGATCAGGCGCGTCAGCGCCAGGCGCGCAATCTCACGCCGGACGGGATTGAAGCACGAGATGACCACTGCTTCCGGCGTGTCGTCGATGATGAGGTCGATACCCGTGGCCTGTTCAAGGGCGCGAATATTGCGCCCTTCGCGACCGATGATGCGGCCCTTCATGTCGTCCGAGGGCAAGGGAACCACGGACACGGTTCGTTCGGCGACGTACTCGCTGGCGTAGCGCTGGACCGCGGCGCCCAGGATCAATTGCGCCTTTTGCTTGGCCTGCGCCTGCGCTTCGTCCTCGATGCGCTTGATCTCGCTGGCCGCGGACGC
>CAZTTW010000212.1:0-7355 GCA_964616265.1 uncultured Myxococcales bacterium
TTCGCCTTCGTCGAGCCGTACTTCTTCATCGGCTATCTCATCTCCATCGCGCTCTTTGGCCTCTACCAAGCGATCTTCATGGCCAACGCGGGCGGCGCTTGGGACAACGCCAAGAAGCTGGTCGAGACCGAGCTGAACGAAAAAGGCACCGCATTGCACGATGCCTGCGTGGTTGGCGACACCGTTGGCGACCCGTTCAAGGACACCTCGTCGGTGGCCATGAACCCGATCATCAAGTTCACCACGCTCTTCGGCTTGCTCGCCGTCGAGCTAGCGGTGAAGCTCGACAACGGCGGCCTCAAGGGCGCGCTGGCGGCCGGCTTCCTGATGGTGGCCTTCGTGTTCGTGTACCGTTCGTTCTACGGCATGCGCATTCCCCAGGAGCAGATCAAGAGCGCCAAGTAGGCTCTTAGACTGACTCCTTCGCGTTGGCGGAGGCGAGCTTTGCTTGCCGCCGGAGCCAGAGCGCGGGAAGGCATGGAAACCCTCTCAGGGTTTCCATCTGAATAGGCGCGGAAGAGGGCAACCTCGACCGCGCCTTTTCTTTTGTGGAAGTCACCGAGCTCATGCCGCGAGCGCACAGGACAAGCTCCACCTGTTGATTGCTTCTCTTTAGAGCGCGTGCGAGCGTGCCGAACTAGACTTGGCACGCCGACTCATGGAGCACCATGCTTTCCCTTGAAGAGGGCCCTGGAACGATTTCTCGGCGCATCCGAGCAGCGGACAGCCAGCCCATCGATGCCGATTTTGCCGCGCAGGTTGCGCAGTCGCCGAAGCGGGTTGCGCTGGTCTTCGCAGATGCCGAGTGGACTTTTGTCGAGCTCGAGGTTGCGCGGAATGCTCTCGCGAGAAGTCTCGTAGCCGCGGGGATCGGTCCGGGCGACGTCGTAGCAATCGTGACCGATCGATGCGCGACCCTCGTTTGCGCCATTCTTGCCACCATCCGGGCCGGCGGCACCTTCGTGCTTATTGATGCCAAGTATCCGCGGGAGCGGATCCGTGCGTGTCTGCACATTGCCAAGGCGCGGCACATCCTGCTTGTCGGTGAGGTCGCGTCCCTCGGCGAGGCCGACAAAGACGATGTTCCCGTAACCGCCCTGCCTGGCGATCCGCGCGAGCTCTCCCCCTTCCTCGGGAACGAGGCGGCCATGTCTACCCCGTCGGTGGACGACAGCGCGATTGCCTACCTTTCCTTCACGTCAGGAAGCACCGGTCAACCGAAGTGCATCGCAACCGGGCATCGTCCATTGCGGCACTTCATCGATTGGCACCGTCGTGTTCACGCTCTATCCGCCGACGATTCCTTCGCGATGGTGGCGGGACTCTCGCACGATCCATTGCTCAGAGACATCTTCACCCCGCTGTCCATCGGCGCGCGGTTGCATGTCCCGTCGCAACCACTGTTGCTAGATCCGCGCGCCTTGTTCGAGTGGGTTTCGCAAAAGCGCATCACGGTTTTGCACTGCACGCCGCAGCTCGGGTACTTGCTCTCCGCAGGCGCCTGTGAGGAGACCCTGCCCTTTCTAAGGCGGGTCGCCTGGGGCGGAGACGTTCTGCGCCCCGACCTTCTGCAAGCCTTCCACGCCGTCGCCCCAGGGGCGCGCCACGTGAATTTTTATGGCACCACCGAGACCCCTCAGGCCATGGGTTTTCACGAAGTATCGGCGAAGGAAAGCCAGGCGAAGATCCCCATCGGGCGGGGAATCGACGACGTGCAATTGCTCGTGCTGAACGAACAGGGGCAGCAGGCCAGGCCCGGCGAGATAGGGGAATTGCTGGTCCGAACGCCGTTCCTATCGCTGGGATACCTCGACGACCCGGCCGCAACCGCGGAGAAGTACATCGCCAATCCGATCACCGGCGATCCTGCCGACCGCTGTTACCGGACCGGAGATTTGGCGTGCTACCTGGAAGACGGCAACGTCGAGTTCCGCGGTAGGGCCGACGACCAGGTGAAGATTCGCGGGTTTCGCGTCGAATTGGGTGAGATTGCGAACGTCCTCCGGCGCTTGCCAGCCGTGCAGGACGTGCAAGTTCTGGCGCGCGCCGGAGCCGATTCGGAGCCACGAATTCACGCCTACGTCGCGGTGAAAGCGGGGCAAACGGCTTCTGCCGACGAGCTGGAAAAGGAAATCCACCGTTCTCTGCCCGACTACATGCGCCCGGCGGGCTATCTGATCTTGGATGCTCTGCCTCGGTTGGCCAACGGGAAGGTCGACCGGCTTGCGCTGCTGGCCCTCCCGGTCGGCGAGCGGAAGCTCGAATCGCCTGACCTCGGGCAGATGGATGCGGAGGAAAAGAAACTCGTCCTTCTGTGGAAGGAGTTGCTCGGCGTCGAGTCTGTTTCTGTCAACGAGAGCTTCTTCGATCTCGGGGGAGATTCGCTCACCGCCGTGCGGGTCATGTTGCGCATGCGCTCGCTAGGCATGGATGAAGATACCTGCCGCTTGCTCTTTCAGGGCAAATCCATCGTCGAAATAGCAGCGTGGAAAAAGAAGGGAGGATCGCCCACCAAGGATGACGGATACCTGGCTCGGTTGACTCTGAACATCCTTCGCGGATTGATCGTCGTGCTGGTGATAGCCGACCATTGGTACTATCCCTTGGCTCGGCGGATCACCAGTCTGCAGTCGCTGGAAGCTTACCTGCAGCCGATCTTCAGTTGGCCGACGCCGGGGTTTGCGATTGTCTTTGGAATGACTATCGCATTCGTCTATTACCCCATGGGACAGACGGCGCCTCGCAGGCTCGTGCAAGTCTGTAAGCAAGGGGCCGCCGTGGTGGGGTTTGGATCCCTGCTCTTCATTCTGGTGACGCAAGGACTTGTTTGGGTGGTCTGGCTGTTTTCGCTCAAGACCCAAGACGAGAATTTCCTGCACCCAGAACTAATGACCTCGCCCTTGCACTATTACTTCCTGGCCATGCTCTCCATCCCCTTGTGGGTGACTCTTGCTGGCCGCAAGTCGATTTCGCTCATCAGGTTGGCCGCGATCGCCGTCGGACTGTGGCTTTTGCATAACCTGCTTACGGCGGCTTCTTCGTCGGTCGACATCCCGATCTTCACGGGGAAATATGGCTATTTCAACCTTACCGCCGGGGTCTTTGCTGGCATGATGATCGGCGGATCGTTCAAGTCCCGCCTCAAGATCCACCCTTTGTATGCCCCACTTGGAGCCGGTCTTGTTGTGCTTGGAGCTTTGTTGTCCAAAGACAAGGACGGGTGGGGCGTGCTTCGACTATCGTGGCAGGTAGAGGGGTGGAAGTGGCTCTTCTACATCGGCGCCACCTTACTCGCCTTGCCGGTCGTCTGGGCGTGCGTTTCCTACGGGATGAGGAAAGCGAAATGGTTCATGCGTGGCTTGCAGATCCTTTCGGTTCTCGGCCAGCTCGCATTCCCCCTATTCATCCTCGACTTCGCGACCAGGAAAATATGTGCGCTCTTCGACTTGTTTGGTGCGCATCCGTTGCTCCATCCGCTCGTGGCTGCACTCAGCTTCGGCGTCGGCTGCGTTTGGTTGGTCCGCAAGGCCCATCGCTTGTTCTTTGCCGCCTAGATGATGCAGATGGCGGGAATAAATGCGCTAAGGTGCCGGTTCTCCACCGGAGCAAGACACGGCATGGCATCAGGGATCCCTTCAGCCGGACGCTACCGCGTCACGGCTTATTTTGTCCTAACGGCGGCGACCGTCGCGATTTCCATCTCGACCGCCTTTGCGCGTGAGCCGGACGGCAATTTCGATATTCCCACTCACCTGCGCGCTGCCGATGCTCTTCGCCTTTTTCGCGAGCACGGCTTGGACCTGATTTTGGCCGAGGCGGCCACCGAGAGCGCGCGTGGCGATGCTTTGCTCGCCAGCGCGGCGCCGAACCCGTCATTTTCGGGCGGCGTGGGGCGGTCGTTTGCATGCACCAGCACCGACACCTCGGACTGTTCGGCATTAGCGTGGAGTGTTGGCGTCTCCGACGGATCGGCAGTCTTCGACTCGGTCTCCGGCAAGCGCCGGCTGCGGATGAGCGTGGCCAATCTGGCTTTGGAAGCGGCCCACAAGGGCGAGGCCGATGCGCGACGCACGCTCGAAGGAATGCTCCGTCAGTCCTATTTGCAGGCGGTGGCGGCGCGACAAGCGCTGGCGACCCAGCGGGAAGCGCAAGAGACGCTGGCCCGCCTGTCGGAGCTCATACGGGCGCGCTATCAGCGTGGGTCGATTTCCGAAGTCGAGGTCCTCAAGATCGAAACCGAGAAGCTGACCGCCGACCAAGAGGTGGAGCGCGCTCAGCGTGATCTCGACGTGGGCAAAGCACAGCTGGCGTTTCTGCTGGGCGTGCGCGGCCGAATCCCGACGTTCGAAGTGGATCCCGAGCTGCCAGGCTATGTGACTCCGTCCGTCTTGCAAGGCGCGACGCTGGAGTCTCTGCTCGATGTTGCTCGCAAGCAGCGACCGGATTTGATCGGCGCTCGCATCCAACGCGACCGCGCCGAAGAGTCGGTGCGATCCAGCCAGCGTTTGCGCTTTCCGGACATCGAGCTGAACGCCGGGGTAAGCGGCCAGGGCACGTACCAAAGTGCCATCAACCCGCCGACTTTCAGCTTTGGATTGACCCTGACGCCGCCCATTTTCAATCGCTTCCAGGGCGAGATCGTCAAATCCAGGGCCGATCTAGCGACGCAGAAGGCTCAGGTGGCCAAGGCCGAGGCTCAAGTGACGAACGACGTCCAGACGGCGTTCACCCAATTCAGGTCGGCACGCAGCCGCTTGGAACGCGCCGAGCGCGAGCTACTCGAACACGCGAAACGCACGCGTGACCTCGTCCAGCTTCAGTACCAGAAGGGCGCGGCATCGCTCCTCGAATACCTCGATGCCCAGCGCATCCTCATTTCAACTCGGCTCGACTACGAAAGCGACTTGTCCGACTATTGGCAGGCGGTTGTCCTCATCGGGCAGGCCGTGGGAACGGAAATCGGCCCATGAAACTCTACCCCCTTGTACCCATCGCTCTAAGCCTCGCGCTATCCGCCTGCGAGCATCGCCCGCGCCAGTCTCGCACGGCAGATCCGCCCATGAGCGAAGTATGGCTGTGGCCGGACCAGGTCGCGGCTGCGAAGCTGACCGTCGAGCCGCTGGCGCCGCAGCCGGTGGGTGGACTCGTGGTGACCAGCGGGCGTGTGACGTTCGACGACCTGAAGGTCGCGCACGTCATGAGCCCCGTCACCGGTCGGGTGAGTCGGATCGAAGCTCAGCCCGGTCAGCGCGTGAAGAAGGGCGACACGCTGGCGGTCATC
This sequence comes from uncultured Myxococcales bacterium, assembly GCA_964616265.1. Classification (GTDB taxonomy): domain Bacteria; phylum Myxococcota_A; class Polyangia; order Fen-1088; family Fen-1088; genus Fen-1118. The sequence goes on from CAZTTW010000212.1 coordinate 5,282, forward strand.
GAATCGCCGGACGTGGGCAGCGCCTTCTCGGACGTGGAAAAGGCGCACGCCGATTTCGTGTCGGCCGAAAAGGACTACAACCGTCAGAAGGAGCTCTTCGACGTCCACGCCGGCTCGCAACGCGATCTCGAGGCGGCCCAAGGCAACTACGCCAAGTCCAAGGCCGAGCTTCAACGTGCGAGTCGGAAGGCGCAGCTCCTGCGCGCCGGCGGCGGTACCAATTTGGGTGGCCAGAGCTACACCTTGCGCGCGCCCATCGGCGGCGAGGTCATCGCGCGCAACGTGAATCCCGGCGCGGAAGTGCAGGGGCAGTATACCGGCGGTACCGTGCTCGAGCTTTTCACCATTGGCGAGCTGGATACGGTTTGGGTGATGGCCGACGTGTTCGAAATGGATCTTGGACGGGTCAAGCAGGGCACGGAATGCTTGGTGAAGGTCGTGGCGTATCCGGGCCGTGTCTTCAAAGGCAGCGCCGACTGGGTTTCGGACACGCTGGATCCTGCCACCCGCACGGCAAAGGTTCGCTGCAAGCTGGACAATCCCGACCGCGCGCTCAAACCCGAGATGTACGCGACCGCGGCGCTGGCGGTTGACCAACAGCGAACGTTGGCACTTCCACGCAGCGCGATCCTGCACCTTGGCGATCAAACCATGGTGTTCATCGAGCTGGGCAAGGCGGTCGACGGGCGGGTTCGTTTCGAGCGGCGCCCGGTTTCGGTAAACGAAGAATTGGGTGGCGACTACTTGCCGGTGATTCGTGGAATCGCCGCCGGCGAAAAGGTGGTTACGGCGGGTTCCATTCTCCTGTCCGGAATGTTCTAGATGATCGCAAAGCTCGTCGCGGCCGCGGTTCGGACGCCTCTTGCGGTATTTGTGTTCGCGCTGGCGCTACTGGGCGTCGGGTTGCGCTCGTACCTGCAGCTCGATATCGAAGCCTATCCGAACCCCGTGGCGCCAATGATCGAAATCATCGCGCAGCCGCAGGGTTGGAGCGCCGAAGAAGTCGAGCGCTACGTTTCGGTACCGCTCGAAACCGGCTTGGTCGGCATGCCCGGTCTCGAGCACATTCGTTCGCAGTCGCTGTTCGGCCTGGCCGACGTGAAATGCTACTTTGGCTGGGATACAGCGTACGCGACGGCCCAGCAGCGCGTGCTCAACCAGCTCGGCTTCATCGCGCTACCTTCCGGCGTGACGCCGGCGCTGTCACCGTGGAGCGCGATCGGCGAGCTTTTCCGCTACAAGGTCGTCGGCAAAGGTTACACGCTGGTCGATCTCAAGACGGCGCAGGACTGGATCCTGGAGAAGCAGTTCCGCCAGGTGCCGGGGGTCATTGATGTGGTGGGCTTCGGCGGACTGACCAAGCAGTATCACGTCGAGGTGGATCCGTATCGGCTGCGCGGCCGGGGCGTCGCGCTTTCGCAGCTCCAGACAGCCATCGCCAACGCCAACCAGAACGTCGGCGGCCAGCGCATCACCCTCGGCGAGCAGTCCTTCGACGTGCGGGGTATCGGTCTCATCCGTTCCGTGCAGGATATCGGTGATATTACCGTCAGCGCGGCCAAAGGCGTGCCGGTGCGAGTGCGTGACGTGGCCACGGTCAGCGTCGGCTCGGCGCCCCGCTTGGGCATCGTCGGTCAGGACGACGAGCCGGACGTCGTGGAAGGCATCGTTCTCATGCGCTATGGCGGCGACTCGATGAAAACGATTCGCGGCATCCACGAGCGGGTGGACTACATCCGACAAAACCGTGTGTTGCCCCCGGGAATCGACATCGAACCGGTGTACGACCGCGCCGACCTCGTGAAGCTCACGACGCACACGGTGATGGAGAACCTCCTCATCGGGATGATTCTCGTGTCGCTGGTGCTGTGGCTTTTCCTTGGCAGCGTGCGCGCGGCGCTGATCACGGCCATCAATTTGCCGCTGGCATTGATGGTGGCCTTTACTGGCATGGTGGCGAGTGGAACCGCCGCCAACCTAATTTCGCTCGGCGCCGTCGACTTCGGCATCGTGGTCGACTCGACGGTCATCATGATGGAAAGCATCTACCGCAATTTCGCGCGCAAGGGCGGCA
>CAZTTW010000213.1:0-7341 GCA_964616265.1 uncultured Myxococcales bacterium
AGTTCGTACCGCTCACACCCGGCGCCAAGTCCGCGGTGATCAAGATCCTCAACGCCGTTGGGGTGACGATGACCGGGACCGTGCCCGCGGGTGCCTTCTTCAGCGCCAGCCCAAGCACGATCGACTTTGGCAGCTTGATTCTGTCGGGCGTCGGCAGCCAGGAAGTCACGGTGACCAACATTGGCCCGGTTGCCGGGACACCGATCTTCAGCATCGATGGTAACAATCCGACTGAGTTCAATGTCCTGAGCCAGGACAACGAGACGAACCCGTGCAAGTCGGACACGGTGCTCGCCCCCGGAGCGACTTGCCACGTATTTGCTCAGTTCGTACCGCTCACCCCCGGCGCCAAGTCCGCCATCATCAAGATCCTCAACGCCGTCGGGGTGACCGTGACCGGCACCGTGCCACCAGGTGCCTATTTCAGTGCCGCCCCAAGTACGATCGATTTCGGCAGCGTCCCCATTTCTGCAAGGGCCAGCCAAGAGCTAACCGTGACCAACATCGGGCCCGTCGCGGGAACGCCGATCTTTGGCGTGCTCAGCGATACCTCGAGCGAATTCGTCGTTGTCGGGCAAGACAATGAGGACAATCCCTGCCTGCCGGACACGGTTCTGGCTCCTGGAGCAAGTTGCCATGTCTTCGCAGAATACAGCCCGGCGACGCTAGGCCCCAAGGTGGCGACCGTTACCATCCTGAATGCCAAGGTAGTGAAGATCACCGGGTTCGGTCTACCGATGCCCAACTAGCAGACGAAACGAACCAGGGGCCGGTGCTTGGCATCGGCCCCATCAGACTTGTTCGGGGCCCGCCGTCTTGTCGGCGGTCGTCCGGTTGCCTCGCTGAGCCAAAAAGCGGGCGACGCGGACAGAAATCCTACGATGATGGCTGTCCTCTGGAATTGCGGCGTGTCTTCAACCAGTGCCGTGACAAGAACGGACTGATAACGACAAGTACTTGGGTGGCCGGTGCGGTTGCACCGCGCGGGACAACCAACGCTTGCCGGAGAGGACACAATGCGTATCCAGTCGTTTCGTCTGATGGGTGCTTGTCTCGTCTTGTGGAGCTCGATCGGGCTGGCTTGTTCCAGCACCACTTCTCCACAAGGAGGCAGCGGAGGTGCTTCTTCGCCAGCCTCGAAGGGTGGCGCGACAGCGGGCGGCGCAACCGGCACGGGGGGCGCTGGCGCGGGAGGAATGAACACTGGCGGAACGACGGGCCAAGCGGGAGGCGCTACGAGCACTGGCGGCCAGTCGGCTGTCGGTGGTCAGTCCGGCACCGGTGGTCAAGCCGGACAAGGAACGGGGGGGATCCCAGCGGGCGGTGCGACTGGGACCGGCGGAAAGACCGGTACCGGCGGTCAGGTTCCACTCGGGACGGGCGGAAGTAGTCAGGCCGGAGGCACGACCTCTAGTCCGATCGACGCTGGCGTGACCAGCAGTTGCGTGCCCACCAAGACTTGGGGCACCGCAGATCCCTCGAGCCCAGGGCCGTTCGAGGTGGTGGCGGACAAGAACGTTGGACCGGCGGCCGGTGTTGCGGATGCCTTGCACAACAACCAAATCCCACATTTCAACGTGTATCGGCCGAAGGATCTCACCCAGGGCTACTGCCACCCCATCATCACGTGGGGCAATGGCACCGGTGACCAACCCGAACCGGACGGCGTATCCTGTCTGGCCGGACAATGCGGCCACTATCTAGTGTTGCTCGATCAGCTTGCCTCGCACGGATTTGTCGTCGTCGCTTCGCTCAGCTCGCAGACGGCCCAGGGGAACCCGATACCGCAAGTTGCCGGCGTGGACTGGATGATCCAGCAGAACGACGATCCAACGAGCCCGTACTACCACCACCTGGACACGACCCACATCGGTGCGACCGGCCACTCGCAGGGTGGCGCGGCCACCACCATGGCTGGCGCCGACCCCCGCATCACGGCGATTGCGCCGATCGCGGGCGCAAGGGCGACCACGTTGCATGGTCCCGCAGCGCTACTTTGCGGCGGGCAGGACACCACGGTTCCTTGCAGCTCGGTCCAACCCGCGTTCGACGCCGACAATAATTTGCCAGTCATGATGGGCGACAATCTCGCTGCCACGCATGGCAGTTGGATCGGATCCATCAAAGATCCGTACATGATCGCCGTAACGGGATGGATGCGGGTGCATCTGATGGGCGATACCGCGAACCGGAACATGTTCTACGGCGCGAGCTGCAAGCTGTGCACGGACACGCAGCACTGGAAGATCCAGCGCAAGATGATGGATCAATAGGCGCTGACATTGGCGGCCGCCAACCGCCGTCGGCGACGCCTGGGCGTTCCTAAGTCATAGAGCTCCCTGCTCGCGCCAGTGCAGAGACCGATCCCGCCTCGCGGGCGTATTCGGCTTGCCTCGACAAAAGACTCGCACAGACTAGGTTCTCCGAAAACCTAACAAGGAGGCCGCGATGAAGATTGTCATCCGTTCCGTTTCGATCGTTGCGTTGATGGTTGGTTTGCTTGGCAGCAGTGCGCACGCTGTGCCTGCCGCTGCGCCTGCCGCGAAGGGCGCGCTCCAGCGCGATCTGCTCGGCGTCTACAGCTTCAACGAGAAGGAAGTTCTGCAACTGCTGGACGCCATTCCGCAAAACAAATTCACGTGGCGACCGGGACCAGGCGTGCGTTCGATCGCCGAGGCGTTCCTGCATATCGCGTTTGGCAACTACGGCTTGACGAAGGCGGCGACGGGCAAGGAGCCGCCGGCCGACGCCGGTTGGGAAATGAATCCGGCCAAGTGGGACAAGAAGACGACGGACAAGGCTGAGATCAAGAAGATCCTCGAGAAGTCATTCGCGTACGCGCACGAGGTGATCAGCTCGGTTCCCGATGCGGACTTGGACAAGATGGTGAAGTTCTTCGGCCACGATATGTCTGTTCGTTCCGTGCTGATTATTCTCGTCGGCCACCTCAACGAGCACCTCGGGCAAGAAGTCGCCTACGCCCGCATGAACAAAATCGTCCCGCCCTGGAGCGAGGGCGAGAAGAAGATGCCGATGGACGAGAAAAAACAGTAGCTCTTCCGGTGCTCGCATCTCTCGCCGAACGATGGAGGGAGATGCGAGTGCTTACCCAACGTACGTGATGGTCCACTCGCGGGGCTCGCGGTCGATGGTGACCTCGATGGTGTCACCCACTTTGCGGCCAAGCACGGCTTTCCCGACGGGCGAAACGGGCGTCACGACCGAAAGGAAGCCGTCGCCGCCGGGACCCGCAAGCTCGATGCCGGCGCCCACCGGAGCCAGAAAGAACGTGCGGCCGAGGGATTCGTCCTCGACCTCGACGATGGCGCCTACGGAGATCGGCGCGGTTGGCGCCATGGCTTTGGGCCGAAATGTGTCGAGCGTGTGGAGCTCGGCGGCAACGCGGGCGGCGCGTTCGCTTTGTCCTCTGGCCAGACCGGAGAATTCCAGCGCCACGCGAGCGTCTTCCCGCTTTTCGGCAGGCGTGGCACCGTCGCGCGCGACGTCGGCCGCCGCCTGACCGGCTCGTCGGGCAACGGTGGCGGATTCGCGCAATTTCTCTGCCAGCTGCTCGACCAAGAATCGCTTGTCCATACTGCGATGCTAGCGGGCAGCCTTGTTTCCGGCAAAAAACTAGCTTAGCGGGCTTTCTGCGCAACGGCGCGCCTCCTGGCCGGGAAGGTGCTACCCTCCGCTGCCCGCAATGATCGAGATCGCGAACCTTGCCAAGGAGTATGGCGCCCGCGTCCTTTTCGAAAACGTGAACCTGAAGCTGAATGCAGGTTCGCGCTATGGGCTTGTGGGCGCGAACGGGTCCGGCAAGACGACCTTCCTGCGCCTGCTGGCCAGCGACGAGGAAACCTCGGCGGGCACCTTCAGCCTAGCCAAGCACGCGCGCCTGGGTGTGCTTCGGCAGGATCGCTTCCTGGAAGATGACGCCATCATCCTCGATCTGGCGATGCGCGGAGATGCCATCGTTTGGGATGCTCTCTGCGAGCAGAAGCGTATCGCCGAGACGGAGGACGGGCACGCCGATCCTGGACGTCTTGCGGATCTGGAAGATCGCATCGCTGCGCACGATGGTTACACCTTGCAAGCGCGCGCCACCGAGGTACTGGTGGGCCTTGGCATTCCGATGGACACGCACCGCTCGCCGCTGTCGATTCTGTCGGGCGGGTTCAAGTTGCGCGTGCTTCTCGCGCAGGTCTTGCTCGGCGGCGCGGACATTTTGCTGCTCGACGAACCCACCAACCACCTCGACATTCTGACCATTCGTTGGCTGGAAAAATTCCTGGCTGGCTACCAAGGCTGTGCGGTGATCATTTCGCACGATCAGCGGTTCTTGGACAACGTCACCACGCACACGCTCGACGTGGACTATCAGACCATCACGCAGTACGTGGGTAGCTATTCGCGCTTCGTAATGGACAAGGCCACCATCCGCGAACGCAAGGAAACCGAAATCGCCCGCGCCGAGGAGGAAATTGCTCGCAAGCGCGCTTGGGTCGAGAAGTTCGGCGCCAAGAATACCAAGGCCACGCAGGCGCAGAGCCGGCTCAAGCAGATCGAGCGCATCGAGGTCGAAACCTTGGTCGAGTCCTCGCGCAGAAAGCCGGTGTTGCGGTTCGTGCCCGAGCGGCCGAGCGGCAAGGATGTCTTGTTTATCGAGCACATCGACAAGGCGTACGGAGCAAAGCGTGTGCTGTCGGATGTTTCGCTGGTTCTGCGCCGGAACGAGCGCGTGGCGGTGATCGGCCCGAACGGCCTCGGCAAATCCACCCTGCTTAAGATCCTGGTGGGCGCGCTGGCCGCGGACGCCGGGCAAGCCCGCTGGGGCCACGAAACCCGCGTCGGCTACTTTCCGCAGGATCACCGCGAGGTCTTGTCCGATCCCGACGCCACGCCGCTTTCGCTCCTGGAGCATGTTTGTTACGGCGAAAGCCCCACCTTCGTGCGCGGACAATTGGGGCGCGTCCTGTTTTCCGGCGCGGATGTGGAAAAGGCCGTCGCGAAACTATCGGGCGGCGAGGCGGCGCGACTCATCTTCGCCTTGCTTTCGGTGAAGAAGCCCAACGTGCTCGTGCTCGACGAGCCCACCAATCATCTAGACTTCGAAGCGATTGACGCTCTCATCGAAGGGCTGCGCGAGTTTCCCGGCACGATTTTGTTCGTGTCCCACGATCGCCAGTTCGTGTCCGAATTGGCCACTCGAATCGTCGAGCTGACTCCCGACGGTCCACGCGACTTTCCCGGCACCTATACCGAGTACCTGGCCCGCTGCGGGGACGATCACTTGGACGCGGATGCGGTAGTCGAAAGGGCGAAAGCGATTCGTGGTCCCGCCGCGCCCACGCCCAATGCGACCGACTGGGAAGACAAGAAGAAGCGGCGCAATCGTCTCGTTCAATTGCCCAAGCGCCGAGACCAAGTGTTGGCCGAAATAGAAGCCGCCGAGCGCCGCAAGCAAGAGATCACCGACCTCTATTGCAGTCCCGGCTTCTTCGAGCGGACGGGCAAGGCCGAGGTGGAGGCACTGGAGCTCGAAAAGAGCGGCCTCGATCCTCGCATCGAAGCGCTGATGGCCGAATGGGAATCGCTCGAGAAGGAAATCACCGAGCTGCAGACCGAGACGTAGGGGCTCAGCCGAGAAACGAGTCTCGACACCAGCGACCCGCCGTCTCGATTCGGTCAAGGAGCATGCGAGGGCTGTGCTTTGCGCACGTAGAGGCGAAGACGATCCCAGGCATACGAGCCATGGAAGTCCGACTCGACAGCGGCGGGCAGTTTCGGCGCGCAGCTGGGCTCGACGACCAGATAGCCGGCGCTGGCGATCGCGGCGGTGACGTCGGCGACGGACGCAATCGGGGTGGCCGCTGGCCGTCCCGTGCCGGGCGCGACTAAGCGGCCAAGCTCGTAGAGGCCCGACGGGAAAGGATAGCCGCAGGCAAAGACCGCGACGCGATTGTTCCAGGCGTCGGCCGGCGGCGTTGCAGGAAAGTTCGCTACCGTGAATTCGCCGACGGTGCGCGGAAGCTCTGCGTGGTTCAGCGCGAACCCCAGGAACGCCAGCGCGCTGGCTACGGAGTTCCAGTTGCTCGCGCGGTCGGTGGTCCAAATCATATGACTGACGCCGAGGCTGCGCAGCTCGTGGTAGATGGCGGCGGGTGACTGCAGCGTTTCGTAGCTGATGCGGCCCTGCCATTGGTCGTTCACGACCAGTCGACTGATACCGATCTGCAAGTTGATCTCGTGCAGGAGCACACGTGCGTCGGGCGGCAATTCGACACTCAGCTCGCTGAGCGCGCCGTAGGGCCGTAGGCGGTGTTCTTTCTTCACGAAGCCCGAGGCCATCAGAGACGAGGCGGCGCGCAGCGGCGAGTCGCCCAGCAAGTTGTGCGTCGGAAGGAAAGGCACGTCGCCGCCCCAAACAATCTGAGCCGCGACCAGCAGGACCAGCAGAGCACGCACCATGGGCGTCCGCCGTCGCCACACCAGCCCCAAGGTCACGATCGTTGCAGCTGCCATGAACGGCAACCAGGCCTGCAGGAGACGGTCTTGGTGGTTGGACAGGTACCACACCACAATGGCCATCATCGCCGCTAGGTAGGCGAGCCACACTCGCGCGCGAGCCCGCACGAAAGGCAGACACAAGAGGCTCAGCGTGAAGAGCGAGCCGAACACGGGAACGTCGCGGTGGTTCGACCACCAGTCGTTGGGTTTGAAGGAAAACGTGATAGCCGCCAAGAGAGCATCTTTCACGCCCTCCCAGCCTGGAGCCGGCGGCGACTGAAAGGAGACGAAGATCTTGAAGCTGCCAGGCGACTCGGGCGTCCAGGGATGAACGTTCAAGTGGCCATAGAAGACCGGGTACAGCGGGTCGCCGTAGGCGATCCAATTCTTGAGCCAGAAGGGCGTGCTGATCAGAAACACCATGGCGCCGCAGGAAAGCAGCGCGGGCAGCACTCGCTGCTGGCTACCGCGCAGCCGACGGATGCCGAGCCAGGCCGCCCGCACCAGAAACGCGCAGGACGGAAAGAGGAGCATGCTCCAGGCGGAGTACTTGGCGAAGATGACGGCACCCGTGATGGCGCCGAAAACCACGGCATCGCGGACGCTCCACGAGCGCCACACACGCAAGAACGTCAACGCGAGCGGAATGCACCACAGGGCAGCCATGTGGTCGGCGCCCACGTGCAGATTGCTGTCGTAGAGGAAGATGCCGGGAAAAAGGAAGATGGCCGCCCAGGTGCGCCGGCCCGACGCCCGCGGATCGAGTGCGCGCACCAGGGTCGGGATGCTGGCAATGGTGGCTAGGAAAACCGCCAGCTCGATGTGCGCGCA
>CAZTTW010000214.1:0-7336 GCA_964616265.1 uncultured Myxococcales bacterium
CGGCTGAAAACTCCAACGGGATGCTCGTCCCGTCAGCGCGTGTGTTGTGGGGTGGAAACCCATCGTCACCCCGTCCCCACAGTCGGCCAAGGCCGATCCGGAGCTCAATCGCGTATCCTCGGCTTGGAGTCGCCGGTGCGGTCATGGCGCGATTCTGTTCGGGTTCAGCCTCCGAAGGGGCAAGGCTGCGGTCGGCCTCGTTTTCCGTGACCTTGGTGTTGGCGCCGGCGATTTCACCTGCGCCCGCTACGTTACCGCTGTCATTTCCATCGGCACTGCCTTGCCCGAGTCCACCGGCCACCAGGAGCACCACAAGCATTCCCTGACAGAGCATTCGAAGTCTCCTTCAATTGAGGCTGGCCGACGTGACCGGCGCGGATAATACCGCAGACCGCGCGGACCAATGAATGTCTGCCTTGAACGCACTGTAAACTTTCTTCTGGGCGCAGGTGTGGCGAACGTCACTCAGGGCTAGAAGAAGCTCGAAAAGGCGATGGCGCAGTCGACGGTGCAGTAGACCATGCCGTCTGGATTCGAGGTCGGTTTGAGGTTTTGGTCCAAGACAAGCCCATTCAAAGGACCGAGGTCGCACTCCTCGCCGCGGGACGGATCGACGATTCCGTCGCCACAGTAGTGCGGTTTGAAACAACCCAAGGTGCACCCGCCTGGGCACACTTCGCCATTGAGCGCACCGAGGTCGCACTCCTCGGGTCCATTGACCAGACCATCGCCGCAGAAGGGGCCCCAGAGGCAGCGGGTGGTGCAACCGCCGTAGGTGTCGTCGGCATTGGGTCCCGAGCAGCCATCCGGAACGGGAACCGTGCCGTCGCCACAGTCGCACTCCTCGAAACTCGAGACCACGCCATCGCCGCAGACCGCGTGGCCCTCGCCGAGGTCCATCCCCGCATCGAAGGGAACGACCTCGGTGCAGATGCCGTTCGAGCACAGAGGCAGGCACCGCTTCCCCGGCACACGGCAACGCCAGCCCGGCTCGACGGTGCACTTCTCCGAGCAGCCGTCACCGGGCGTGGTATTGCCGTCGTCGCATTCCTCGGGACTGGTGACGATGCCGTTCCCGCAAACGCCCAGGATCGGGAGCGGGCAGGGGCCATACGCGCAAGGTGGATTCTCGAGCTGGCAACATCGCGAGCAGCCGTCGCCGGACGAGGTATTGCCGTCGTCGCACCCTTCCCCGCGATCCAGCTTCCCGTTTCCGCACGTGGCTGGCCCCACCTCGGGCAAATCCGTCGGGCCGTCTGAAATGTCCCCGCTGCTCGAGCGCCTATCAACCACCGCTGCCGCGGACGCATCCGGCACTCCGGCCGTTACGGCAGCGTCAGGTGCGCCGTTCGCATGCAGCGGTCGGTTTCCTCCCGCGCAGGAGGACAGAAGAAGACCGAAGCAGAGGTTCCTGGTCAACCAAGTCGAGGTGTGCACGCGCCCCTTCAAGCCTGCCAGCCAGCCGCTCGGCTCCGCGGATGTTTCTTGAATATCCAAGGTGGCCTCGCTGGGCGGATTGTCTCACGAAATCCGAGCGTGGGAGTGGCCGGCCTGCGTGGCCAACCGTGATGCTTCGTCCCGCGTCGCGCTACCCAAAAGAAGACCATGTTTGTCCTGGATGACCTTGCGCCCGCGGAATGAGCAAACCACACTTTCCCGGTACCGATGAACGCAGACAAGTCCGGGTTCCAGTGCGACACGCAAGGGGACCTTGAGCGGAGGTTTACATGGCACGACGTCGCCCACGATTGACTGTGCAGCTTCAAACTCGTCGTGCGTTTTTGGAACGCGGAATCGGCGCCGTTGCCGCGGCTGGTCTCGCCGCCTGCCTCCCGCCTAGCCGAAGCTCGGGGGGAGACGGAGGCGTTCCCCCGCAAGACGCGGACTCGAGCGCGCCTCAGCCTCTAACGTCTTACGGCCCCATCACTCCCAACGAGCACTTCTACATCACGAGCTGTTGCTCGAATCCGGCGGTCGATACGTCCACCTGGGCGCTCTCAATCCAAAACCGCGGCGTCGAAATCGCCAGTATCGACTACGCCACGCTGAAACGTCTCCCGGCCCGCACCAAAGAGCACACCCTGGAGTGCATCAGCGCTGCTCCCTACTATTTGGCCATTTCCAATGCGATATGGACAGGTCTTCCACTGACTGAAGTATTCAGCGCAAAGGGCGTTCAGGTCTCGCCGGGCACCGTCGAGCTGGTGTTCAGGAGTTTCGACCAATATTCCACGTCTATTCCGGTGGCGGATTTACAGAAACCCGTATGGCTCGTTTGGCTCATGAACGGCGTGCCGTTGCCGACAGAGCACGGTTTTCCGGTGCGACTACTCGTGCCTGGGCGTTACGGTATGAAGAACCCGAAGTGGATTACCAGTATCGACTTCGTCGATCAGCCGTTTACCGGGTACTGGGACCAACAGGGTTGGTCCAAGGATGCGGTTTACCAAACGAACGCGTTGGTTCACTTTCCCGTCGACGACATCCCTGCCGGCGAGCTGGTCGCCGCCGGGACCGCCTTTGCCGGCAGCGATCCGATCGCTTCCGTAGAAGTCTCGGTGGATGGAGGCGACTGGCACTCGGCGACGCTCGACTACAATCCGGGAGCCGACATCTGGACGCTGTGGCACTACGACGTCGTGCTCGATTCGGGCTCTCACACCATTCAGGCTAGGTGCACCACCCGGTCCGGAAATAAGAGCGACCCATCAGCGGATGACAGCAACCCCATGGACGGCTACGGTAATAGCGGCTCCGTCACGTTCAACGCAACCTAAAGCGCGCCTTCCGCCATGCCTACAAAACAAGCGCCCATCCCCTCCGGTTACTCTGCGCAGACCACCGCTCTCGCGGTCATCGGCAAGCTCAGACTCGATCACGTCACCGCCGTCGTGACAGGTGGCTACGCGGGCGTGGGGCTCGAGACCACGCGGACGCTGTCAGGGGCAGGGGCCACGGTGATCGTGCCGGCGCGGACGGTAGACAAGGCGCACGCGGCACTGGCGGGCGTCGACAATGTCGAGATTGACAGTCTCGACCTCTTCGATCCGGCGTCCATCGACGCCTTCGCGGCGCGCTTTCTGGCCTCGGGGCGGCCGCTGCACCTCCTGGTGAACAACGCGGGCATCATGGCCACGCCACTGGTTCGGGACGCGCGCGAGTTCGAGTCGCAGTTCGCGACCAACCACCTCGGGCATTTCCAGCTCACCGCGCGCCTGTGGCCTGCCCTGCGAAAGGCGCAGGGGGCGCGCGTGGTATGCCTGTCGTCGCGCGGTCACGCCCGCGCCGCCGTCGACTTCGAGGACGTGCACTTCCAGCGCCGCGCCTACGACAAATGGCTCGCCTACGGCCAGTCGAAAACCGCGAACGCACTCTTCGCGCTCGCCCTCGATACCCGCGGCCAGGCCCATGGCGTGCGCGCGTTCTCGGTTCATCCCGGGCCCATCATGACCGAGCTCGTGCGCTCTCTGCCCGAGGCTGAGCTGCAGGCCGTGATCGCCAGAGCGAAAACCCAGTCGCCGCTCAAGAACGTGGAGCAGGGCGCAGCCACCAGTGTGTGGTGTGCCACCAGCCCGCAGCTCGACGGCATGGGCGGCGTGTACTGCGAAGACGCGGACATCGCGCAAGCGGCGCCCGCCGATTCGCCCGAGGCCACCGGCGTGCGCCCGTGGGCCATGGATCCCGATCTCGCCGAACGCCTGTGGACCAAGAGCGAAGCGTGGACCGGAGTGAGTCTGGGCGGATAGAGATTCGCCCTGGGCATGCTGCTTCCGGTTGCTGCTGAACTACTCAACGTGACAAATGTCACGATTTCGGAGATGCTGGCCCTCGGTTTTGTGGAGGACCTATGGCCAAGCTTCGAATCGCTGCGCTCGTGATCGTTTGTTGCGGATGTAGCTCGAGCGCAGGCAAGACGAACGCGCCTCAGGACGGCAGTAGCGTCCAGGATCCGAATGCGCCGAATGCGCCGGACGCGCGCGCTTCTGCCGACCTTGCCGGTGCCGGGGCAGCGGATGTCAGCCCGGCGCCCGCACCGGATACGGCGCCCCCCATCACCTCGGCGCCGCCCGCTTGGGTGCGTCCTGCCGATTGCGGCGGCATCGGCGATACGTGTCCCAATGGCATCTTCGACTGTTCGTCGAAATCGATGTGCCAACTCGAAGGCTACGTCTGCGTACCGCTTGCACCCAAGACCAGCGATCTTCGCCCGTATTGCATGGCCTATTCCTGCATGAGCTTCGACGAGGCCTCGTGCTTCTGTACCGGAGCCGCGGCCAAGCAGTACCCGACGTGCGCGGACGGGCCGGCAGCCGTGGTGGGGCTCTGCGCAGCGACCGGCGCATCCTGTGCGAGCAAGGCCTGTTGCGATGGACTGACCTGCATGCCGGGTACGGCGATTTGTCAGCGACCGTGCACGACCAACACGGATTGTCCTTCGGGATGCTGTTTCGACGAAGACAACACCGGCCACGCGGTTTGCTCGACCGCCTCGCTTTGCACTTCGGGTTGCGGAAAGGTGGGCGCGAGCTGCGCCAAAAGCGCGGACTGCTGTACCGGTCTCTGCAACGGCGCCACGGATGTTTCCGACTGGGTCGGCTGCCGACGGCCATGCGCCAAGAACAGCGACTGCTCCACCGGCTGTTGCGAGATGTACACCGGCGGCGCGAGCGGCGGCTTCTGCGCCGACGCCCGTTGGTGTAGCTGTGGCACGACTGGCACCGCGTGCGGCTCCACATCACCGCCCTGTTGCAGCGACCAGGCCTGCTCGCAACTTGGGAGCGACACTAGTTTTGTGTGCCACCCCCAATGCAAGTCCACCGCCGACTGTACCGTCGGAACCTGCAGCGCCAACTTCGTCGGCAAAGACTACGGCATCTGCTATCAGTAACCCGAGCCGAGCTCCGCGGCATCTCTAGCCATTCATCTTGGCGCGGAACGCACGCATGCGCGCGTTGCCTGAGCCCGATGACAACCTTTGGAACAGGATTCCGCGAAACACCATCGCGTAGTGCAGTCCGAACAGAATCAGCGGCCAACTCCAGATAGGCCACCCGGAGACCATTCCGACGAGGCCCAGGGGTGAAGAGAACGTATTGCCAAATACCAACAACAACTCCGCGGGGTGATGGACGGCAAGGCGTCCGGTGGGCAGCAGAAGCAGCGACGCGAACACGAGGTTGGGCAAGAGCCAGACGCCAGGATTCGCGATCATGAAACGCCCCGATTCGATAAGCAGGGCAAACGAGCGCGAATGCCCCTGATACAGTAGCTCGGGTACCGCATTGAAAAAGAACGCCACGGCGATTCCGAATACGGCTGCCACCCGTTCGCCCTCGGGGCCCCTGAGGGCTGGTCCCATCAGCAACGAGATGATCCAGAATGCGAACATCACGCTGATGACGTCCCAAAACCGCGCTCCGAAGGTGCGGCGGAGTTCCGTCCAGTTCAGCCGAATCTTGCTGCCCGCCACCGCCTGCGAGGCCAGCTCCAGGTAGCTGGACCAGCAAGCCGCCACCACCAGGCCCAGCAACAAGCCGCCGATCATCCCGAGCGGCGACACGAGCACTCCGGCGGCTAGCAAAATAGCGGCGTAGATGAGAAACGACAACACTACCAGCCAAGCACGCACAGCTCGCTGTGCGGCCAGAATGGTCACCTCTCGAAATAGAAGCAGCATGGGGTGAAGAGAGGCTACAGCACAAAGCTGCGGTGAGCAGGTGCGATTCTGACTGGAATTCGTGCTGAAGGTTCAAATTTCTGAGGCACGACCGGCGTCAGAGGCGGTGAAGTAGGCGGTTCTTCACGCAGGTTCGACATCACCCGTCCATGGGATGCTGGTACCCTTCTTGCTTTGCATGATGGTTCAGTGGCCCAACCATCTGGGAACCCAAGCATGGAAACAAGAGATCGCGTCTACGCCATAGAGGCCTGCGTGGCAATCGCTCTATTCGCATTTTTGGCTGACTGTTCGGACCAGACGCGCATGCCACCGGCCGATGCCGGCACGCCAGACGCGGCGTTGGCGGGGTGTCGGTCCAATTCTGATTGTGCCTCCAGCTCTGGCTTCGTTTGCGTCGGCCCCTACCAGCCCTTCCGTTGCGGTCCCGTTCTCTCTGGCACCGTCGGCCAGAACTGCAGCGACGACGCCAACTGTACCGGAGCCGAGATTTGCCGAGCAGCCGGGGGAGAATTCGACGCCGGCTTGGCTTGCAGCCTGGATCGGTCCTGCACTGTGGATGCAGACTGTGGACCCGGCCATGTGTGCCGCGAAGATGCCCTTCTTTCTACTGGGTGGGTTGGCGCCAACGGACTGGCCTGCTCGGCTCCGTGCGCAGAGAGCTCCGATTGCCCGCCCACGAGCACGTGCCAAAGCGATGGCCACTGCCGAGTGCGCACGTGTGCCGAATGTCCTTCTTATTTTTCGTGCAGCAATGGCGCGTGCACCATCCCGAGTTGCTCGAGCGATGGCCAGTGTCCGGGTGGCTATTGCGTACTTGGAGCCTGCGCCGGCTCGCTGGGCCTCTGTCGGCAGCTGTGCCTTTAGCAAAAAGCAAGGCGAACAGGCGTTATCTCGTTCTCACTGTGCCGCCGCGTCCCTTTGAACTGGCATCGGGAAATAGGTGTTCGTTCGAATGAGACAGCCGTGGACTAAAATCGGCACATCTCTGCCGGAACAATCCCCAAGCATGGCGCCTGAGATTTCGAAAAGGAACTGTCGGCCAGGATCTCCGGAATGAAGGGTCGGCGAGCCGAACTTGCCCTTCACGATACAAAGGCTCTGGTCAGCCAGGGGATGTCCTTTGGGAACGATGAGAGACTTTCCAGTCAAGGGAATCGCCGTATCCTCTGCCAGAGGATCGCTCCACGTCAAATTGAGTGCGGCGAAGGAGAGGCTAGTCGAGTCGAGGTTGGAAATGAATCCGTCGCCGTAGCTCACGCTCTGACCATCGATCGTGCCTTTGAGTTGGTACTGGGCGGTGAATGTGTTCTCACAGCGAGGGATCTCCGCGCTGGTGAAAAGATCGTCCAGTCGCGGTCCCGTGTCAGCGGCGGCGGAATCGTGCGCGCTCGAACCGCATCCGAAAAAACACATGACAGCCGAAAGAAAACCCCATAGCCACAACTGTCGGAAAGAGCGTTGGACTCTCATGTCGGCAACGATATCAACGAACGCACCCATGAGGAAGCTCGTTTCTGCCAACTCCCCGATCTAACTTACCGCCGGCACGTGCAGCGGCTCACCGGATCAAGGAACTCGATGAAGTCCCGCACCACCCGCTGGCTCCACGGAGCGAGGCTAGTCCTTGCCCCGCGGCGGACGGTCATCGACGAACCT
>CAZTTW010000215.1:0-7333 GCA_964616265.1 uncultured Myxococcales bacterium
GAATAGCTACATACAGATCTCGGAGGATGGCCGCATGTTGATACCGGCAGGCTATTACCACAAGACCGAGGCCAACATCGCGGCCAACAACAAGGTCCTCGTGACCTTGGGCAGCAGCAAAGTGCGAGGGCTGAATGGCGCGGGCACCGGCTTCCTGGTCAAGGGGACAGCCACCTTCATAACTTCTGGTCCAGATTTTGATGCCATCAAATCGAGGTTTGGCTGGGCCCGTGCAACGTTGGCTATCTCCGTCGATTCTGCAACCCAGACCCTCTAGCACACGCGGGAGGGCTGCGCCTCGCGAACACCGTCCGCTACAGAAAGGCGTCTGATTCAATCTGTGTATCTCCGTAAATTCGTGCCAGAATTCCGGCGACGGCTTTTCGGACATCAAGGGATGCGAACGCCGCGACTGCTTGGTGGAATATCAGCCTCGGTAGCTTGCGGTAGATCGATCAGAATCATTCTTGCCGCCAGCGCAACCTCACCTTAGGATGAACGACGAGCGGCGCGTTCCGTCCGCCTCGCATCTTCGAGGGGCCAGATGAGGAGCACAGTAACATTACCTCTCGACACGATCCCGGACGCTTTGATTGTCGCCGATGAAGACGACCGAATCACGGCGCTAAATTCTGCGGCGGAGCGTCTATTCGCCGTCTCGTCCGACGCCGTCCTCGGTATTGCGCTGGCAGACCTTGCGAACTTCGCCGATGCCAATTGGCGAAAAGACTGTAAGCGACGGTGCTCCGCCGAAGGGCGCTGGTGCGGGACCGTGGCCGCGACGATCGCTGGACGATCGTGCTGGCTTGACTGGTCGGCGAGCCAGCACGGCAGCTCAGGCGGGACCATCCAGCTGGTGCGAGACATCACTTCCCTGAAGAACGCCGAGGCTCAGCTGCGTGAGAGCAATCAGCGCTACGAAGAGGCGATGGATGGAATCACATGCGTGGTCTGGCACGCGGAATTTGATGGTCAGGGGAAAGTCCTGAGCTCCTACAGCTCGCCCGAGGCGGACCGGCTGCTCGGGCTTCCCGTCGGCACTGTCTGCAACGACTTCGAAGCCGTGTGGTCTCGCCTCCATCCGGACGATCTGGCCGGCACGCAGGCCAAGCTTTTCGAATGTATTTCGCACCCAGGAGCCGTCATGACGCACGAGTATCGTCAGTGTCGTGCCGACGGCAAATTGCGCTGGATGCAGGTGACCGGCCGCAGCCGGTCTCGTCCGAATGGTAACGTTCTGGTGTTCGGCGTCACCCAGGACATCACGGAGAAGCGCGAGACCGAGGAAGAGCGGGCGCGTCTGGCCCTGCAGCTGCAGCAGGCGAAAAAAATGGAATCGGTTGGCCGGCTCGCGGGAGGCATCGCACACGAGTTCAACAACCTCCTCACCGCCATCCTGGGCAACATCGAATTTGCCAAGGGAGACCTGTCGCCCACCGCACCTCAAGTCACCATCTTGGCCGACGCCGAAAAAGCCGGTCGACGTGCCGCCGAGCTGACGGCGCACCTACTCGCCTACTCGCGGCAGACTATCATTCAACCGAAGATTGTGAATCTGAACGAGCTGGCGAAAAAGGCCGAGCGACTCTTGGCGCGCCTTCTCGGCGAGAACATCCAGATCGAGATTGTGCTCGCCGCCGATCTATGGCCCGTAAAGGTAGATCCGGGTCAGATCGAGCAGATTGTGGTGAATTTGGCCGTGAACGCCCGCGATGCCATGTCCGACGGAGGCAGACTGAAGCTAGAGACCGCATGCGTGGTGTTAGATGAGGAACACTGCCAGCGTCACCCGGAGGCGCGTCGGGGTCGGTATGCCATGCTGTCCGTGAGCGACACCGGCTGCGGAATGTCCGACGACGTCAAGTCGAAGCTCTTCGAGCCCTTCTTCACTACCAAGCCGGTAGGTCAAGGGACAGGGCTCGGGTTAGCCATGATCCACGGGCTCGTCAAACAGCACGGAGGCTCGATCACGGTGCACTCCGAGATCGGCCAAGGAACGACGATCAAGTTGTATTTTCCGGCGTCGGACAACGGAGCGGCGGCGAAAGCGGACGAGGCCGCCATGGCGCAAACGGCGACCGAGGCGGAAACCATCCTGCTTGTCGAGGACGACCACGCCGTGCGACGCCTGGGGCGTCAGGTCCTGATTCGCCTCGGCTACCACGTGCTCGAGTCCGCAACCGCGGACGAGGCCGAGCGGACGGCCGTGACATACCCCGGCGCCATCGAGCTTTTATTCACTGACATAGTTCTGCCCGACGACAACGGGCGACGACTCGCCAATCGAATCCGCCGCGCACGTCCGGGGATCAAGGTCCTCTTAACGTCGGGCTACAGCCAGAACGTGATTGAAGAGCATGGTGTGCTCGACCGAGGCATCAACTTTCTCGAAAAGCCCTACGCTATTTCCGATCTGTCGCACAAGCTGCGCGAGATTCTAGACGCGAAAGACACCTAGTGCCTGAGCGTAGGCCGTACAAGCGCCATGTTGCCGTCACCAAATCGAACGCAAAAGTCCGATACATAGACAATGGCCGAAGCCGCTTGCGCGGCAGATTGGCGGCAGTGCGACTTGGGATGGTGTTCGCCGGTCGGTGACGGGGCCATCGTCGAAACCATTCGCATCACGAAACCAGATGTGGCCACCGAGCTTCGCCGGAGGGTCGAGATCTTCGACTACGCTCGCATGCAAGACTTTCCGGGTCGGTGAGAAGAATGATGAATGGCTTGGCAGATGATGGGCGAGGCAGCGTCCTGAATGTCCTCGATATCCGAGAGTGTGTCGCGCAAGTAGCGCTTGGCCTCACTGTGAATCTGGCAGACGCGCGACTCAGTGACGCCGAGGAGCTGCCCGATCTCTCTTAGATTCATGTTTTCGCAGTAGTAGATCGAGAGCACCTGCTGCATTCTTTCGGGCAGATCGTCGATGGCAGACACCAGGCGGGCCAGGACTTCGCGATGGGCAGTGCGTTCGAATGGATCGGGCGAATTGCTGTCGCTCGTTCGCTCGAGGAAATCCGGACCAGCCTCGTCGATGCCTACCACCGAAGCACCGGACAGCTTCTGCCGGCGCCTGTGCAGCTCCGGCATCTTGAGCCCAAGGATATTGGCCAGTTCGGACTGATCCGGCTCGCGGCCGAGCTCGGATTCGAGCTTGCGCGTAGCCTCGCTCAGCTCATTCGACAGATGGCGCATGTCACGTGAGAGCGTGTCGCGTGCGCGCAGGTCGTCGAGCATGGCTCCGCGGATGCGGAACAGTGCGAAGGCTTCAAAGCGATCCGCGCGTTTGGGATCGAAACGGCCGGCGGCTTCCATGAGTCCGATTGCGCCAGCCGAAACCAGGTCATCGATCTCGAAGTGGGCGGGTAGCCGACGAGCCAGACGTCGCGCCACCTTTTCGATGTAGGGGAAAAACTTGGCTGCGTACGCGCTTCGCCGAGCCGCAAGCGTCTCTACGGACATTTTGGCTCGCTTCACGTTGAACATGCGGGAGCGGTTTGCACCTCACGTGCCAGTCCGGCTGCCCGCACCTAAACCAGGCGCTCGAGGAGGTAGGTGGCGACGGATTCCGCATCTCCTCGGACGCCTTCGAGCGCGTTGCACCGCCGCAACACGGCTTCCAACGTTCGTAGGACGCGTTCGGCATCGTGTTGTGATGCGACCGCGTACCTGAACATGCCCAGCATAAACTTGCCGCGCGAGAGCATCTTGGGCTTGAACACGGCGCCCGATTGGTAGGGGGCAAAGAGCACGACCCCAACGGGTACGGGTTTGGGCGCACGGGCGCCTTCGTCGACCCATGCGCCGAGTGATACTCGCGGCACGGGCCAGCTCGATGAGCGTAACGGATAGGGCTCCACCATTCCGCCTTGCAGAACAGCATACTCCTCTGAGAAGTAGGTCGCTCCGCAGGCAACCAACGCGCGCACCAGGGTGCTCTTGCCCGAACGCGGCCCGCCCGGAATCACGATGGCGCGATCGCGCCAGCCGACCACGCCCGCACGAAGGAACACCCTGCGCGGCGAGCGCTCGGCGATCAGCCACCTGAGATCGTCTTCGAGAGCCGCGGCGATCTCGCCAACGTCTGAGGTACGCAGCATCGGCCTGCCGTCGGCGTCAAGGAGGTAGCTGGGCTCAGGCTCCGAGAGCGTGGGCGACAGGTAACGGAGGGAGTATCGGCGCGCCGTGGTCTTAAATCTCGTCGGCGCGCTTCCAGGAGGCAAGCGCTGCAGAAGCAAGTTGAAGGCCGACACATCATCGCTACGGAGCTCCCAAGAAACGCCAAAGGCGGTGAATCTGCCTCGCGCGACCCAAGACCGCTCATCGACTGTTGAACGCTCCTTCGCCGGATCCGGCCCCCATGCATCCTCCGGTGCCAACAGCGATCCAATGTTCTCCATCTGCCCACTCCTCATGCGACCTTCCACCCCTTGAGCCGCAGGCGCTCTCGCTTGGCGTGTTCGTAAATGCGCACGTTGTAACGCCGCTGGCGGTGCGGCAGCATAGGCCACAGCAGGTTCCGGGCCAGCGGCCCGGTGGCCTAGGCGCCCAGGGACTTACACCGCATGCCGGCCCCAAGACGCAGCTGTAAAATCAATTTGGTCGGCTCTATCAGTCGGATTGAATGACTCGTCGGCCCCCACTCTGCCAAGGTCCGGCCTCACGCCATCTCAGTACGTGTTGTTGTTCTTCCTTGTTGCTTGGAACTCGTCGTTCTGCTTTAGGCGTACGCGGAAACACAAGTGATGGATGTGCGCACGATTCTGCGCTCCCGGCACAATCAGCAGTTCAACAAAGACTCAATGCCAGAATCATTCCGCGCACTCCATCGGCGTCTGTCAGCAATGTCCGCTTCCGTAGTGACCACCACGGCATCGAGTACCGAAACGCGATCGCGCCCCCTCGACGCCAATCCGAAGCCGTTTTGCGCGACCTTCCGGTATTAGAAGTTGAGAAGGCCGCCGAGCCATCCCCACGACTTGAGCTGTCCCCGTGCGACATGTTGACCAGGCAAGAGCCGCTACTATCCAACCTCGCTGGCACGACGCCAGAGAAGCTCGTCCTGAGCTACTACGCCTGGCGGAAACCGGCACGATGTTGCCGTGTCGAGAGCCGCAGGCGCGCTGGCCAGGGTCAAGGCGCCTCTGAACTTTGCCGATACCTTACTCGTCTGGCTATCGTGGGCCAGCTCGACTCTGATGGACAAATTGCTCCCCAAGAAGCAGTGGCACTACCTGATCCTCGGCGCGTTGCTCTTGGCAGGCATTGGCGCGATCTTCTCGACTCACCTTCTTAGCAACGCTCGAAAGCCGGTGGCGCTGAACGAAATGCTGCTGCAAATGCGCAACAATCCCGCCTTGTGGACAGTTACTGAGCACGACGTCTCCGTGCTTATTCTGGACATTCAAAGAAACAACATTGCAGGCTTGGCGATCGCGCCTTCGGGAATGTTCGCCTCGACACGAGTCGGACGGAGGTACTTCGTCACTGACAACGCCGGCAAGCTTTCCAGCCTCGTCCTGACGTATTATCAGAAGGGCCAGACCGACGCCTTTCCATTGGCGGTCGTGAGCGAAGATAGCCGTAACGCCAGCGGCTGGCAAATGGACCTTGGACTGCTGCTGACGATCACTTTCTTCTCGGCATTCGGCATCCAAGCCTTCCGTGTCTATCGTGGAAACGGATTTGGCTTCTCTCAGACGGAGTCTGTTGTCACGTTCGAGGATGTCATCGGTGCCGCAGAGGCAAAAGCGGCGCTTATGGACATCAAGTCTTATCTCAAAGCCCCGAAAGAGTTCACCGCGCTCGGTGCTCGCCCTCCGAAAGGAGTATTGCTATCCGGGCCTCCCGGAACCGGAAAGACACAGCTCGCCAAGGCCTTAGCGGGCGATTGCAAGGTGCACTTCATTCCGGCGACGGGCGGCGACTTCACGGCGATGTTTATGGGATTGGGTTCCATGCGCGTGAAGTCCCTGTTTCGAAAGGCGCGCAAGCACGCGCCGTGTATCGTCTTTATCGACGAGATCGATGGCGTCGGCCGCCGGACGACCACCGACAACGGCGGCACCTCCGAAGCGGAGGGCAACCGGATCATCAATCAGATTCTCGCCGAGATAGACGGGTTCAATTCGTCCAGCGGTGTGATTGTCATCGGGGCGACCAATTTCCCAGATGCCGTGGATCCGGCGTTGTTGCGAGAAGGGCGCTTCGATCGCAAGATCCAACTCAAAGTCCCTGCTTTGGTCGATCGAGAGGCTTTGTTCCGCCTCTACGCCAAGAAGGTCAAGACTGTCGAAGACGTCAATTATGCCACGTTGGCTCGTCTCACGACCGGGCTGACGCCGGCAGCGATCGCCTATGTGGTCAACCATGCTGCCTTGATTTCGGCTCGCAACGAGCAGCTCGGCGTTCCCATGGCCAACTTCGTGGAAGCCATCGAGGTTTGTCGAATGGGTGAAGTCAATGGGTCATCGTCGGCCTTGACAGAGAGCGAGCGAGAACGCGTGGCAGTGCACGAGGCGGGGCACGCGATCATTGCCCAAGTCCTCAATGTGGGAAAAGTTGAGAGGGTCACCATTTTGTCGCGCGGGGGCGCCCTTGGCGTCACTCTTGTTACGCAAACCGAAGACAAACAATTGCATCTGAAGTCCGAGTTGCAAAATCGCATTCAGATGTTGATTGGCGGTCGTGCCGCCGAGCTCATTACTTACGACGACGCCTCAAGCGGCGCGGCGAGCGATCTGAAAGAGGCATCAAAACTTGCCCTGTCCATGGTTGCAACGCTCGGGTTAAGCGACAAGGGCACGCTGTTCAGTCTGGATGCATTGAGCGCGCTCCATCTCAAGCCTGATCCCACGATCGCTGTGGCCCAGGCGGAGGCCATTCTTGCGACCCAGAACGAGCGATGTCTTTTGAACCTGCGCGAGCTGCACGGCGCTTTGGTCGAGCTGGCTGCAAAGCTCGTCGAGCACGAGACTGTAGAGGGAGAAGACGTGGCTCGAGCGATAGCAAACGCTCGCACAGCAGGCGGCTCTTCGGGTGCGCGATGGAGCGTTTGAGGGGCAGACGCCAAACGCTGTCGACGCTGTGACGAACGTAGGGCGCTACAACTCGCGCGGACTGGCGGCCCTGAACGTATCGCACTTCCGGGCGTCGCCGGTTTCGAAGCCGCGGCGGAACCAGCGCATACGTTGTGCGCTGGTCCCGTGGGTTTGGTCCGCGGTGCTGGTATTGCCCAGAGCATCGTCGCCGATGGCGTGCGCGGCGTTGACGGCTTCCTTCAAATCCTGCTCGTCAATGGCCAACGAAGCGCGGGCCGTGTGGCCCCAGACGC
>CAZTTW010000216.1:0-7273 GCA_964616265.1 uncultured Myxococcales bacterium
CGGAAGAACGCCACGAGGAAGGCGCCGAGGTCTTTGCGCTCAAGGTGCCGGCGTACACCGGCGCGGCCGCGCACACGCTGTCCGAAGAAGAGTTCATGCAGCTCTTTCGCGAAGAGGCGGGGGCGCTTCTCACGTTGCCGCGCCACCCGAACATCGCCGGCTTCGTGACCTTCGATGCGGGTGTTCGCCCCAAGCCGATTTTGGTGATGGAGCTCGTTCAGGGCAACACGCTCGAGCGATTGGTCGATCGCCGCGCGCTCACCATTCGGCAGGTCGTCGACGTGCTCGACGGTATGGCCGCCGGACTGCAAGCCATGCACGATGCGGGGCTCGCGCATTTGGACGTCAAGCCGGCCAACGTCATCCTGCGCAGCAAGCGTGATATGACTTCGCCGCCACCGAAAGCGCGCACCGACGGCAAACAGGTGCCTGTGCTCGTGGATTTTGGGCTTGCCGGACGCAAGGTCCGGCCTGGCTGCGGCAGTCCCTACTACGGCGCACCCGAGGTGTGGGAGCGCGCGGCCTTCAGCGAAGTGGATCCGTGCGCGACCGATGTGTACGCCTTTTCGTGTTTGGCCTTCGAGCTACTGACGGGCAGGCCGCTGTTTGCCGGTGACAGCTTGCCTGCCATTTTTACGGCACACTTAAGTCACGATGGCCGCCCGGCGGAGCTCGAATGGATGCTCTCGCACGATCGCCACGGTCCCTTGGCGGAGCTTCTGTGCGCCGGCCTCGTGCGCGAGCCCAGCAAGCGCATCGGCATCGGCGCCATGCGAACCCGTTTTCTCGCGCTTGCCAAAGAGCGGCTGGCGGACGCCACCTGGCCGCTGCGGCCGTAGACGCGTGGGCAGCCGCCGAGCTTTGCTTGGCGCGGACCATCGCGGGCATCGCGGGCATCGCGGGAAGGTTTGGAAACCCTCCCAGGGTTTCCATCACAATCCTCTCAGCGCGCTCGCGATGATGTCCGGCAAGCGAGAGCGCTCGGCTTCTTCGACAAGCGTGAGGCCGGCAGCTCCGCGCAGCTCGACGAGGCCGCCGCTGGCGAAAGCAACGGTCGGCGTCTCGCACGCCAAGGCTTCGCGCACGACGAGTGGCATTCCTTCGCTCCGCCCGCTATCGAGCGTTCGGCAGGGATGCACGAATAGATCTGCCGCGGCCATGTGCTCGGCGAGGTCCCGCTGCCAGAGCATGCCTGGCAGCTGCAAACGCACGCCTGCGGCTTTCGCAAGCTGAACCAAGTGAGGTCGTTCGCAGCCTTGGCCGGCAATCACCAGCGTGGGTCTTGTTTCGGCAGGCAGGCGGCCGATGGCCGTGACGAGCAGGTCGAAGCCCTTGATGGGAACCAGGCGGCCAGCGGCGAGCACGGTCGGCGACGAGAAGCCATGGAGGGCGCGAAGGCGCGCTTTCTCGTCGGCCGAACGCGGGTGAAAGAGCGCCCGATCGAAGGGCGCTGCTTCCACCAAGACGTGCGCGCCGAGCAGCTCGGGCTCGTTGCCCGCGAGCGCCGTGAACCGCTGGTGCAGCGATGCGCTGGCAAACACGAGCGTCAGCCGACGTCGGCACAGAGCGCGCGCGATGCTGTCGCCCCACGGAAGACGTGCCAGCAAGAATATATCGCCGCCATGCACGTGGGCGCGGTGGGGCAGGCCGGGCAGCAGGGCAGCGACGAGCACGCCACACGGAACCAGCCAATGGCTTTCCACGGCTCGCCAACGGCGCCCGCGCTCGACGAGGTGGCGTGCGAGCGAGAGCGAAAACTGCGCGCCCGCCGCCCAGGCGGCAAGACGCGCGCGCATGCTCGCCGCTTCGAATGCCTCGGGCGCGCCACCTTCGTAGAACAAAGCGCCAGCCGAAATGCGTATCAGCTTCTCCGATTCGCTCACGGCGGGGATTCGTCCGTCGGCGGCAACGATCTCCACCGCGTGTCCGTCGGCGACGAGGAGGCGCACCCGTTCGCGCACGAAGACACCGGCGCTGTCGCCCTCCGACCGCGGATACGATGTCGTGACGACCCCGATCACGACGGCGGTGGCTCGGGCATGACCACGGATCGCGGGCCGAGCAGCCGCCGCTGAATGCCTCGTCCAATCCGCGCCAGGAGCCCGCGTGCCATCAGACGCAGGAGCGGAACAATCACGCGCAGAATACGAATGCCCGAGTGCCAATCGGCGCCGTACACCGGCCGCACCGGCACGTCTACGACTTTGGCACCGTGGCCGTTCAAGCGACAAAGGAGATCGTTCGGGTAACCGTAGCGCGGGAAAACTTCGCCGCTCACGATCCGAGCGAGCGCGCGGCGGCCCACCGCCGTGTAGCCACACTGGGAGTCGAAGACGTGCCAGTACCCAGACGCGACTCGCGTGAGATGCGACAACACCACGTTGCCGATCGCGCGGGAAAGCGGCATCACACGGTACACCCCAGGCCACGCGAAGCGATTGCCCTTGGCGTAGTCGGCGCGCCCGGAGAGCACCGGTTCGACGAGAAACATCAGGTCGGCGGGATCCATTTGCGAATCGCCGGCCATCACCGCGGTTACCTCGGCGCCCGCTTGGTAGGCAGCAGCATAACCGGTCGCGATGGCGGCGCCGACGCCCTGGTTGCGTTCGTGGCACAGAACCAGAAGCCCGCGGCGCTGGCTGCGCTGGGCGATGCGAGCGGTTCCGTCGGTGCTGGCGTCATCTACGACGATGACGTGATCGACGAAACCGGGAATCGAACGTAGCGTGCGCGCAACCTTCGCCGCCTCGTTGAACGCCGGCACGACCACGGCAATACGTCGACCTCGAAACATGGAGCTTGCTGCGACCTCGATCTCAGTCGAACGGAGAGGCTTTCGCACCACCCGGCGTCTTGCTTGCGGGTGTGTCGAAGGGATCGCCCTTCTCCCCGTTCTTGCCCTTGGCGTGGGTCCTGCCGCCGTGGGCCTTGCTGGGCTTGTCCTTGTTGTCGAGAACTTCGGTCTTGCCCGTTGGCGCCACCGGTTGGACGGTCGGCGGAACGGGCGTGGTCGGCGCGGGCGCGGTTGGCGCGGGCGCCGGATGGGCGGGAGCGTGGGGTGTCGTTGGAGCTTGTGGAGCCGGCTGCAGGGTTACAGCTCCTGCAAAATCGGGTCGCACTTCTTTCGTCGTTTCCACGTAGCCGGCCAGGCGGAACACCACGAAGGTCGACCGGTCGTCGCGATACTCGACTTTGCGACGGAAGGGTGTGCGGCCGAGGTATTCGTTGCTACCGACGATGTACACGTCGGAGCCGATGGGGCTGGATTCGAAGGCGAGATCGAGGAGAACAATCTTCGGAATCGCGTTCTGAGCGGCGTTGGTGCCGATCGGTGTCCGCAGCGTCAAGAAGGCGCCGCCGACGAAGGCAAAGCCGAGAAGAAGAATGACGAGCAGTGCGACCCATCCGGGCACCGAGCCAATGAACGGGCGCGCGAGGAAGCCGGCGGGCGCAGGCGGCTGCGGAATGCTGATGTTCGAACTCGTGGGCGGTTGCCGATACGACGGTGATGCGACGGCGGGTGCGACGATGGGTGGGATCGTCGGCGAGCGGGTGGCGGTGGGGTTCGGCCGCGAGCCGTGCGAATCGTTGCGTGGCACAGCGGTGTTCGAACGCGACGGGCTCACCGAGCCGGTCACCATTCGGGCGGCGGAGCCGGTCGCACGCAGCTCGCCGCCAGCGTCGGCTGGAAACAAGCCGCGCATGGTCTGCGCTAGCTGCGTCGATTGGAAGCGCGTGGCGTAGACGATGTCGTCGAGGGCATCCGCCATCTCGGACGCCGACTGGTAGCGTTCGTCGGCATTTTTGGCCAGAGCTTGCAACACGATTTGATCCAGCTGCGGGGGGCACAGCGGATTGAAAAGCGACGGTGCGACCACCTCGCAGCGACGTACGCGCTCGATGGTTTGCATGTCGTTTTCGCCCTTGAACAAGCGACGACCCGTCAGAATTTCGTGCAGCACGATGCCGGTGGCGAAGATGTCGATGCGGCGATCGATATCGTTCGACGCTGTTTGCTCCGGCGCCATGTACGCGAACTTGCCTTTGAGCGTTCCGCTCTTGGTGGCCTCTTCCACGGGGTCGCCGCCAAGCGCTTTGGCAATACCGAAGTCGAGGATCTTGACCGCGCCATCGTACGACAGCATCACGTTCGAGGGCGAAACGTCGCGGTGGATCATCCCCAGCGACTCTCCGTCCTCCGACGTGAAGTCGTGCGCGTAGGCGAGGGCGCGGCACATCTCGCGTCCGACGTACGCAACTAGCTCTGGTCGCGGCGGGCCAACGCGCGCCCACAGCGTTCGCATCGTCTCGGCCAGGTCGTGCCCGCGCACGTACTCCATCGACATGAAGTATTCTTCGTCGACGCTGCCGAGCTCGAAAACCTGAACGATGTTCGGGTGACTCAGCTTCGCCGCGATCTTCGCTTCGTCAATGAACATCTTGGTGAACGTGGGATCGTCCGACAGATGCGGCAAGATGCGCTTGACGACAAAGGTTCGCTCGAACCCTGCTGGGCCCTGGATGCGCGCTTTGAAGACATCGGCCATACCTCCACGCCCGATGCGTTCAAACAGCGTGTACTTGCCGAATGGAATCGGCTGAGGAAGCGCTACCCCCACGGCTTTGCTTTCGATTGTATCCTGAAATGCCCCTGCTCCGCTCCTTCGGTGGCTTCAATATGCACAGGAACACTTCGTTTTTCTGCCACGCTGAAACTACCCACGGTTCGCCAACCTGTGCAAGTGTTCCTGTAATCATTCGAACAACCGAGGTGGCTGTTGACCCTACAAGTGAGCAACGAGGCTGAGTCTACTGCGCGTATCGTCGTGGTGGGCGGGCTCGATCCTGGCGCGGGCGCCGGCATTGCCCGGGATCTGCTCACGGCCAGCGCGCTGGGTGCACGCGCAATACTGGTCGGCACTGCATGGACCGAGCAGGGGGCGCTGTCGGATCGCACCATCGAGGCCCGGCCAGCGGGACGCGTCGCGGCCGCGTTGAAGGCGGCGTTGGCGAAAATCGGCGGTACCGGCGCCGTGAAGATCGGCATGGTGGCTACCGCTGCCATTGCGAACGCGCTCGGCCAAGCGCTCGCCAACTACGCTGGTGCCGTCGTCTATGACCCGGTTCTGCACGCTTCGAGTGGCGACGCACTCTACGACGGCGACCGTCCATCCGTGCTGACGCTGGCTCGGCGATCGACGCTGCTAACGCCCAACTTGGCCGAGGCCGCTTGGTTGCTCGATCGGTCGGTAGCGAACGAAGCGGACGCTCGGGCGGCTGGTCGAGCTTTGCGCGAGCTCGGCATTCGGGCGGTCCTGATGAAAGGAGGCCATCTGCAAGGCGACGCGACGGATATCCTGTTTTCGCCTGCGGGCGAAACGCTGTTTTCCAGCCCGCGCATCGCGGGGCCGAGCCCGCGGGGCACCGGCTGCGCGCTGGCCACCGCTATCGCCGTCGGGCTTGCCCGAGGCGAGACGCTCGACGGTGCCGTGGCTGCGGCCAAGGCGTGGCTCTACCGACGAATCGAGCAGGCCCGGACGGTGGCTGGCGAGCACCAGCTGGGATCAGGCTGACGACGCTGTACCGACCGGCCAGTGGCAGAGCTTGTCGACGACCGCGCAGAGGCGTGCTGCACGCTCGCCGCCTCGCCCGTCGCCCAGGGGTGACGGCTCGGATAGCTTCATCGCCGCCAAACATGCTTCGAGCGTGCCCGTCCGTTGCTTGAGCACGCGACTGGCCAAGACCCGCGCATCGAGATGCGGATGGTCGCAAGCGAAGCCGTCCGCCATCGCCGTCGCGAGCGAAAACGGGCCCCAGTAGACGAGCACGTCGGTCGGGCGAACAAACGCCGCCCAGCGCGCGCTGAAGCTCTGCCAGGACTCACCCGCCATCAGCGTCTGATCCGAAAGCTGAAGGTGGCGACCGGTCGACGGCGCGAGCGTGCGGCGCGGGGCGATCACCGCGGAGAAGTTCTCTTTGCTAGCGATCCGTCGGCCGAACCAGTGCACGATCTCAGGCGGGTTGTGGTCCGGATGAAAGCGCGGCCACGCGTTGGCTTCGCCGAGAATGCACACCACATCCGCCGTTCGCTCGCGTAGCAGCGCGGGAATGGGATCGCGAGGGACACGCAGCTTGGCGGCGTTGCGCTTGATGGCGGCGCTGAGATGACGATTCGAGCCGACCTCGCTAGCGAAGGCCCGCTGCTGTGCCACCATGGCGGCCATCGGCCGCAGCAGCGCCGAAAAGCGTTCCTGATTGTTTTCGAGGTAGCCAAGGACGTGGGCGATCGCCTCCACCGTGGCCACGCAGTGGGCAGCCGGCTCGCGGCGAATTTCCCCGTAAAGGCTCGGCGCGCGCGGCGAAAGACGCAGGCGCGGAAGCGCCGCCAGCGCCGGGTTGCGATGGATGAGCTTTTGCGCCTGCCGCCAGGTCCCGTCGACGACGATCAGTGTGATGGGCTCGGCGAAGCTCGCCGTCTCCACGTCGATGGCGTCGTCGCCTGGAAAAAGCACGTATGCATTTCCCGAAGCTGCTACCTCGCGGACCACCGGATCGTCGCTGAAATCGATGCCCCGGCGAAGCTCGGCGCTCGTCAGTCCGACCCGGGCCAGGCGGACCGTGCCGATGCCGACGTCGCGTTCGCGCGGATGCTGCAGAATCACCACCCGCGTCTTCGTCGCGATCGGCTGCAGATCGGCGCAAAAACAGCCCGATTTCGGCCGAAAGCACCTTGGACAGACAAGTCTCGGTTCTGCGACCGTCGGGCTGGTGGTCATCGAGCGGTCCATGTCCATGCTACGGTGGCTGGAAGGCCAGCCACCTGCGGGACGAGCTTCGTCTAGTCTTCTTGGTGCTCGTTGATGAGGTACTTGGCGACCACCGACTCCACCGGCACGGCCGACGGCTCGCCACGCAGAAGGCGGCCGAGCGCTTCGATGTCGGATTTCCAGCCCAGGTCACCCGTGGCCAGAACGCAGAAACGACCCGCATCGTACGTATCGTAGAGCTTGCCGTCCTTGAAGTAGTAGTTCGACTTGCTGACCTCGGTCGCGTACGGGTGCATGGCCGGCGGAATGTCGTTTGGCTTGAACCACAGCTTGAGCTCGCGCTCGGCATCCGCGGTGTTGGCCGAGGCGTGGATCAGGTTGTCCATGCGCTCGCCGAGAACCTTGCCGCTCGCGTCCTTGATGATCTCGAGGGTGCCGAGCGAGCGAATACATCCGGGCTTCTCGTCGCGCGCCTTGTGCGGATTGGTCGGGCCGCACAGCTCGCG
>CAZTTW010000217.1:0-7239 GCA_964616265.1 uncultured Myxococcales bacterium
TGGTCGGGAATAATCGGCGTCGTAATGCCGAGCCGGCGCGCCCACGCCTCGACGTCCTTGCCGCCGATCACCTTGAAAAGCTGCACCGAGGGCACGTTCTTCGACCACACCATCGCGTATTCGAGATTCACCTGGTACTCGACGGTGTTGTTCAAATTTTTCGGGACCCAGACTTCGCCGGTGATGGGATCCACTTCCGCCCTTGGTGTATCGTTCAGCAGCGACGCGTATCCGTAGCCCCGATCGAGCGCCAACGAATAGTAGATTGGCTTGTACGTCGAGTCCGGCTGCCGGCACGCCTGCACCACGCGATTGAACTCGGAGCGATCGAAGTCGAGCCCGCCCACCATCGCCGTGACGTAGCCCGTTTGGTGGTCGTACGAGAACAGCGAGCCTTGAACTTTCGGCGTCTGCTCCAGGCGCAACGCTACCGGGCCGGTTGGCGCCTTGCGATCGGCGTAGGCTGGCAGCCACTGCACTTCGCCTGCGTTGTCGTAGGTCCAGTCGGAAAAGCGCCGCAGTCGCGAGCGGTGCATCGGCGTGACCCACACGACGTCGCCGGGATGGAGCACGCCCTTGGTGGAGGTCAACGTGCGCCCGTTGGTCGAGTCGACCGTGCTGTACGGCGAGGCCCATTCCATCCCCGACGACGGCATGGGGTAGATTCTTTCGCCGACGCGCACCTGGACTTTTTCGCCGTTCGCATTTTCGACGAGACCGAGGTAAAGCCGCCCTTCGGCGGGCGGCGTGGCCCCGTAGCGGGCCTGCGCGCGCTGGCGGAATTCGCTCGCGGCCGCGCCCGTCAAATGCGCGACCGGGCCGCGCCAGCCTTGTCGCTTGTCGAGCTTGCGCAGTGAGAAGTCCACATTTTCCTGGGCCGACTCGTCGATCCACGGCACCAGCGTCGTGTCGATTTCCAGGCCGCCTTCCCAGAGGGTCTTTTCGCCAAAACGCTTGGCGATGTCCCGGCGCACGTGCTCGGCGAAGTAGGGCGAGCGTTCGCGGAAGAAATCCGGCGGCTGGCGCACGGTAAGGGGCCGCGCGCGCAAGTTGTTCGCGGTTGCCTCGTCGATGACGCCGGCCACGGCCATGGCGGAAAGAACCTGGTCGCGGCGGGCACGCGTGAGATCCGGCGCGAGGATGGGCGAATAGCGGCTGGGCGCCTGCGCGATGCCGGCGATGGTAGCCATTTCGGCCAGGTCCAGCTCGCTCACTTGCTTGTCGAAGTAGCGGCGGGCCGCGGCCGCCACGCCGTAGGCTTGATGTCCGAGGAAAATCTGGTTGAGGTAGAGCGCGAGAATCTGGTCCTTCTGGTAGCGCGTCTCCAACCGTCGGGCGAGGATGGCTTCGCGGATCTTGCGCTGGATGGTCTGCTCGGAGGTGCGCAAGAAGGAACGCGCCACCTGCTGCGTGATGGTCGAGCCGCCCTGCACGACGTGCCCGGCCCGCAGATTGGCGACGAAGGCGCGCAGCATGCCCCGGTAGTCGAGGCCGCCGTGCTCGTAGAAGCGGCGATCTTCAATCGCAACGAAGGACTGGAGCAGTTTCTTGGGGAATGCCTCGAGCGGCAGGATTTCTCGCCGCTCACTGGCCAGCTCGGCCAATTCGGTGCCATCCCAGGCGCGGAGGCGCGTCGATTCCGCGGCTTCGAGTCGATAACGGTCGAAGTCGGGCAGGCGCGGCAAGGTGCTTGCGAAGTGGGCGTAAAGGCCGATGCCGCCCAGGAAGGCCAGGCCGACGAGGCACAGGGCCGCAAATGCGTAGAATTTGAAAAGCCAGAACCAGAAGCCGCCGTCGGAAGGGTTGGAAATCTCGACACGGCTCAGCTCTGGCGACGTTCGCCAAGGCACGAGCGGAATCTAGCAGCCCGAAGCGAAAGTCTCTACCCGGTTGGGCGCGTCTAGTAAATCGACACGCCTGCGGTGAACATTTCTGTGCCGGCCCAGCCGCCGGTCGGCGACACGTGGGCGGACGTGTAGTCGCCGCGCAGGCTGAGCGCTAGGCGCGAGGTCAGGTCGATCTCGAGCAGGAGTCCGCCGCCGAACGCGGCGCCGTTGCGTGCGGGGGCGGGCGTCGTCGGCGTACTGCACGCCGGCGTGGCCGAAGCCGCCGAGGTGCAGGCGATACAAGGCGATGGGGAAAGCCTGGACTTCGATCGCTAGATTGTGGCGGTAATATGACTTGCTGGCAGAGTCCGAGCCGCCCGAAAAGGCCCACGAGCCCAGCACGCCCACCATGGAGTGGGGGAAGTAGCCGAGCTGCACGTCGGCGCCGAAGCCGTCGGCAGACAGGCACGACGTGCAGGACGAATGCATCATTCCGAGATCCATTTTGAACGCGAACCCCTTGCGGTCGAGCGGGCGCCGCCCGAGGCGCATCAGGCCCCAGCCTTCATCGTCCATGACCACCGCCTTCGACGCGGTCGCCGCG
Source organism: uncultured Myxococcales bacterium (assembly GCA_964616265.1). Classification (GTDB taxonomy): domain Bacteria; phylum Myxococcota_A; class Polyangia; order Fen-1088; family Fen-1088; genus Fen-1118. The sequence continues at coordinate 2,431 of CAZTTW010000217.1, forward strand.
TCGGCCGGTGTGATTTGCGCCAGCGGTAGCTCGCGCTCCTGCCCGCTCGCATCTTTCAGGTGAATCGGCTGCCAGGGATAAAGGGCCACGGTGCCGTCGTAGCGGGCGCCTTCGGTGGCGACCATTCCGACGGTGGCCAGCAGCGCGACGACGATCAGAAACGCCGCAAGGTCGTTCTTGCCGCCACCGCCGCTCCCCGTGCTCTTCGCGGGACGAGCATTCGGCGCGGCTCGACCGCCGGTAACCGGAGCCCGCGGTCCCGACAGTCCACGGGGACCCGGAGCCGGGCCGCCGGCAAAGCCCGGGCCTCGGCCGGCAGGAAACACCGGTCCGGGTACGATCATGACTCCCACGCCGACTCCGACCTGCGGTCCGCCTTCACTTTCGACGTATCCTTCCGGCGGTGGGCCGCCTTGCGGATAATCTTGCGGGGCGGGCGGCGGTGGTTGTGTCGTGTCGATGGCGGCGCTGCGCCGGTCGCCGATCTCCTCGACAACTTGCACTCGCTGCCCGCGCTGCTCGGGTGGAAGTTGGGCAAGTCGTGCGAGCTCTTTTTGCGGAATGACGTACTCGTTCGACAGGCAACCGCCGCATGCGTAGGAAAGGAATGCGGCGAAGGCGACCAGCGCCGGCACAGGCCTACGCTTCGAGACGAAGGTGCTTGGATGAAAAGCGGCGGACGAGCGCATGCCGCCTGACGGTAGCAGCTTTTGTGCCGCAACGGCAGCCGCCGTGGAGTCACGAGTTTCGCGGCTTTTCTGCTTGTCGCGATCGAGATCGATCGCCTTTCTGTGGCGCAGAAATCACGGTTTTTCTCACAGTCGCCTGTACCCTCGCTTGGCGAATCCTTTCTTGCGGGCTTGGCTGAACGTACGTATAGTGGAGGGCACTTATCGAAAGAGGCCGAGAGGAACCATGGGAATCGACGTGCGCGTGGAGACCGAATCGGGCGAAGTCCAGGACGAAGTTCTCGACGATCGCAACCTGACGGAGAAGCTGCTTCCCGACCGCGAGGATGGCAGCTCGCCCTGCCTGCGTTTCGTCGATCCGTTTGGCGATACCCTGTTCAACCAAATTCAAATTCCACTAGTCATCAAAGAGCTGGAAAAGCGGATGCGGGCGTCCACCAAGCTCGAGGTGAAGTCCCATTGTGAGGCGATTCTCAAAGTGGTCACCGCGACCGTCGGCGAAGAGCATACGTACGTGCGCTTCTCCGGCGAGTAGCCCAATCCATGCGATCGGGCACGGCTGATCTGCCGTTGCACGGCGGGCGCGTTCCCATGTGGCTGGCCTCGCGCATGGCCAAGCTTGGGCGTGTGATCGTCGAGGCGCTGGTGATCGAGTACGGCCGCGAGGAAGTGTTGCGCCGCCTGGCCGATCCATTCTGGTTCCAGGCGCTTGGCTGCGTGATGGGCATGGACTGGCACAGCTCGGGGATCACGACCAGCGTGCTTGGTGCGCTCAAACGGGGGCTCGCTCCCGTCGAGTACGAGCTTGGCATCCACGTTTGCGGCGGCCGCGGTCGTCATTCGCGACGCACGCCGGACGAGCTGACCAAGCTAGGCGAAAGGCTCTCCATCGACGCGCCCGGGCTCGTGCGAACGAGCCGCCTGGTCGCCAAAGTAGACAGCGCGGCGGTGCAGGACGGCTTCGATTTGTACTTGCATGGGTTCATCGTCACCGACGACGGCAAGTGGGTCGTCGTGCAGCAGGGAATGAATCCCGAGCGACGGCAGGCGCGGCGCTATCACTGGCTGTGGGATCGCGCCGGCTCCTTCGTCGACCAGCCGCATGCTGCGATCGAAGGCGAACCGCAGGCGCTGCCGATCGTCAACTTCACCGATCACGGAGCGGTCGCCGCCCGGGAGCAAACCGTCGCACTGGTCGGCTCGGATCCCGCACGGGTCGTGGCCGATGTCGAGCGCGTGCTGGTCATGCCGAGCCACCACGACGTGCGCGCCGAGAATCTCGATCTCCGCCGCCTTGGCGCTGCTTTGCAGGTCGCGGCTCGGCTCGGGCCGACGAGCTTTCCCGAGCTTCTTCTCACGCCGAACATAGGCCAGCGGACGCTGCTTGCGCTGGCGCTCGTCGCAGAAGTCGTCCACGGTGCCGCCAGCCGCTTCTCGGATCCGGCGCGCTTTGCGTTCGCGCACGGCGGAAAGGACGGCCATCCGTTTCCCGTACCGCTCAAGGTCTACGACGAGACTCTGCGCGTGCTTCGTCACGCGGTTGCGCAGGCGAAGCTCGACCGCAGCGACGAGCTGTCGGCGTTGCGGCGGCTGGACGAGCAATGTCGGATTTCCGACGCCGCTGCGTCAGGTCGGCCGCTGCCGGCGAGTGCGACGGCGATCTGGTCGACCTTGGTTGAGCGCGAGCGCACTGTCTCGCGCTCCCTCGGCGGTCGAACGTGTATGGACGACTCTCCGAAGGTGCGCTCGCGAGCTCGGCAGCTATCACTGCCGTTTTGATTGTGAGGCGAAGAACGGTCCTTCTGGCGCAGCCGCTCCCTACGGCCGCGTTCGTCAGACCGCGAGTGTCTGCTGGTCTAGCGCCGCTCTTGCAGGGCTTTGACCAGGATCTTCAGCGCCAGGCGTTGCGGGCTGACTTTGTAGCTGCCGTTGGCGACAGCTTGTCGCAGCTCCTCGACGCGGGTCTGGCGGGCGACGGCTCGCACGTTCGCGCCAAGAGGCGCTTTGGCGGGCTGCTTTCGTACCTGAGTCTGTTCCGATGGTGCCATACACGACCACATCGGCACCGGTGCACGAGATCTTTAGCGCCAGGTAGGCAAAAAATTGACTTTCAAAAAAGCCGAACCTTTTCGCCGAGGTACATCAGATCGGGGCTTGTCTAGGCGGCGACGGCGTCTTCGATATCCGACAGAGACTCGCGCAGGCGGCGCGTGGCTTCTCCGTGGATTTGGCAAACGCGGGACTCGGTCACTCCGAGGATTTGGCCTATTTCTTTGAGGTTCATATTCTCGCAGTAGTAGAGGGAAAGAACCTGCTGCATTTTCTCGGGCAGATCGTCGATACCGGAGACCAAGCGGGCGAGCGCTTCGCGATGGGCGGTAAGCTCGAACGGATCGGGCGAGTTCGAGTCGGTGGTGCGTTCGAGAAAATCGGGACCGGCGTCGTCGATGCCCACCACGGACGAGCCGGAAAGCTTCTGCTGGCGATGGTAGAGCTCGTCCACTTTGAGGCCCAGGGTCTCGGCGAGCTCGGACTGATCCGGCGAGCGGCCCAGCTCGCTTTCCAGCTTGCGGGTCGCTTCGCGCAGCTCGTTCGACAGGCGGCGCATGTCGCGCGAAAGTGTGTCGCGCGCGCGCAGGTCGTCCAGCATGGCACCGCGAATGCGAAACTCGGCGAAAGCTTCGAAGCGGTCCACGCGCTTGGGGTCGAAACGCTCGGCAGCCTCCATCAATCCGATGACACCGGCTGAGACCAAGTCGTCGATTTCGACGTGCGCGGGAAGTCGGCGTGCGAGTCGGCGGGCGACCTTCTCGATGTAGGGGAAGAATTTCGCCGCGTATGCCTTTCGTCTGGCCGCGAGCGCCTTCGGCGACAGCTTGTGTGTACTCTTTTTCGTCGCCTTGTGGTTTGTGCGCTTACGCTGTTTCACGGCCGGCATCTTCCGCTTCACTTTTCGCATGCGGGAGCGGGGTGCACCTCTTGTGCCAGGGTTGGGACGGCGCTAAGTGGGCCATCTTCCTGGCACTTGCTTTTCGGTCGCGGCCCAATCGTCAGCCAAATGACATTTAGTAGCCGGCAGAACCGTCAACCGGGTGACGACTATCTGTCAAAACGTTATGGCGCTGACGATCTCCCGGACAAGTGATTTAGACACAACGGTGCCGTTTGGCTTTGGAGACAGGTTGCTTCGTTGAGGGGAAGCGCACGTCAAGATCAGGCCACCGTGCGACGGCGAAGCTTCTCAACCAAGGTGGTCCTATTCATGCCGAGCAGCTCGGCGGCGCGATTCTTGTTCCCGCGTGTGCGCTCGAGCGCCTGACCGATGAGTCGATTCTCGAGCTGAGTTAGAAGCAGACGCAAGTCCACTCCGTGCGGCGGCAGATCGACGATGTCTTTGCCCAGGGATTTCACGTCGGTGCGCAGGCTTGCCGGCAAATCCGAAACGGCGACCCCGCGGTCCTTGGCGGAGAGGACCAAGCGGTCGACCACGCTCTTGAGCTGGCGCACGTTGCCGGGCCACGGGCATTCGCTCAGGCGCACCAGCACGTCGGGTGGAAAGGGTGGCGTGGTGGTGCCGAGAAGGGCGTTGATCGTGCGACGGAAATGCTCGACCAAGACCGGAATGTCCTCGACTCGCTCGCGCAGCGGCGGCATCTCGATGGGGATGATGTTGAGGCGATAGTAGAGATCCTCAATGAAGGTACCTTCGCGAACCGCCGTCTCCAGGTTTCGCGTCGTCGCGGCGATGATGCGCACGTCGGCCTGAGTGCGAAGGTCTGGATCGCGCACCAGACGCAAAAGCGAAACCTGAAAGTCACGCGGAAGATTTGCGATTTCATCGATGAAGAGGGTTGCGTGCTCGGCCTCGTGCAGTTTGTTCGGCGTGGTGCCTGGACTGTCGTTGGCCGGGGCTGGTCCAAACCTTCGATCCGACGGGGCTTGGTCCTGTTCGTCCGCCGCGAGGGGACGTTCGTCCCTCGCTCGCGCGCTCGCGGCGTGCATGAAGACGCTCGACGCGGAGAAGCCCGAATGGAGATCGCTCCGCGTCGGCCTCGCGATCGGGGCGTCGAGCGGCGGCATGGAGAGCGCAGAGCGCGTCTTTCGCGGAGTGGGCGTGACG